>NZ_JAOSIM010000009.1 GCF_030586805.1 Candidatus Phytoplasma fabacearum | reverse complement strand
AATATGAAAAAAATATAATTAATGAAAAACAAAAAGAATGCGATGAACACCAATCGCAATTAAATTCTCTTCTGTCACAAATAGAATCTTTTAAAAAACAAAAAACACCATTAGAAGAACAACAAGATGAAAAAGAAAAAAATCTTAAAAATCTTCAATATCAACTTGGCAAAATCTATCCATCTTATGCCAAAATGCTTAAAACAAGGTTAGAAGCCGAAATCAAAAAACTCCAAAGTGAAATTTCAGAAATAGTTCGTCAAATCGACGAAATAAATATCAAAATTAAAAACTTAGAAGCAGCTCAAAGAAAATGCCAAGAAATGTTATCTGATGCCGAAAAATACAAAAAAATATTAAAAGAACAATATGAAAAGAGGGAAAAAGAATATAAAAATACAATTCTTTATAAATTAAACAAACTCTACGACATCACCTCAGCTGAGGGATAAATAAAAAGGAGTTATAAGTTAAAATGATGCGAATAAAAAAGAAAATACATTTTTTACCATTATTTTTAATAATTTACTTTGGATTATTTTTCTTAATAAATATTAATCAAGTTATGGCAATGGAAAATAACAACAAAGGTAAAAAAATTATAAATCGTGAACCTAGCGACAAAGAAGTAAATAATTTTTTTCAATTATTAAATAAATCAAAACAAAATATTTCAAAAATAAAAAAAACAAATCCTAATTTGGAAAATGCTTCTATAAAACAAATAGAAGAATGGTTATGTTCCTCGAATAAACAGCAAACACAAAATAAAAGATTTAAAACGATTGATTTAAATAAAACCCCAGAACAAAATTAATTTTTAGTAAATTAAAGACCCTTTTACGGGGTCTTTTTTTATTTCCATTAATAAAAAATAAATATCTTTATTAACTAAAAAACAAAGGAGTTTTAATAATATGAAAAATTTAAAACAATTAAGAAAAGAAATTATTTTTCTAATCATTAGATTCATCATCATTTTGTTTCCGTTTATTTTTTAAAAAAAATCAAAATGAAGAATTAAAACAAAATTTTAGGAAAATCACATGAAATTTTTCAGAAGATCGCACTGAACCCTTATTTTGTTACAACTTTTAATAATATTAATGATCATCTTGATCGCTATTTAGTTCGGAAATATCTCAGCTTTTCTCGTGAACAAAATTTTTTTTGGACTGCGTCATTTGTTGAAAGTTAAATTTCAATAAAAATTTTACTCAAGACAAAAACTAAAATAATTTACCTCTTCACTTATTAGTTAACCAAAAAAAGCGAAAAACCTGATAACAAAATGAAAAAAAGTTAATTTTATTTAATTAATTAAAAAATTAACTGCTAAAATAGTTCTATGTTCAGAAAGGTAAAATCAAGTATGTTAGTTAATCAACAAATTGAATTATTACAAACAGTAATTCTTTATCAACGCCCCGATTTATCAAAAATAATGTTACCTTTAGTCAAAGTTTACCGAAAAACTTTAACGATTAACAAAATTTTAAACCTTTTAAAAATTAAAAGGCATCTTTATTATTGTTGGCGAAAAACTCAAAAAGTTAAAACAAAACGTCAACATCATTACCAATTAATTACTAAAAGAGTGGGGTTATTATGTAAAAAATATCATTATGCTTGTGGTTATCGAAAAATCACTTTTTTATATCGAACTACCTTCGGTCAAATCGTTAATCATAAAATAATTTTAAAAATTATGAAAACGAACCATTGGTTAATGAAATGGCGTCGCCCACATACCAAAAATAAAAGCTTTGCTAAACATGTTGAATTCAAACCCAATTTAATTAACCAACAGTTTCAAACTGATCAACCATTAACTAAACTGTATACCGATTTAACTTGTTTTGCTACCAAAAAAGGTTTATTGTGGGTTTCGGTAATTTTAGATGGTTATCATCACCAAATTTGGAGTTTAAAAACCAGTTTAAAACCTAATTTAAAATTGATTAAAACGACTTTTCAAGCGCTTCCTAAATTAACTAAATCTTGTATTATTCATTCCGATCGGGGTGGGGGTTATAATAGTCGCTGGTGGCAACATCACTTACAACAAAAAGGTTTTTTAATCAGTATGTCCCGTCCTGGTTGTCCCAATGATAATGCTCCAATAGAAGCTTGGTTTAGTAATTTAAAAGGGTGGTTTAAAAGTCGTTATGGCGATTGGTATAATTATTCTTTTGGGGAAATAATTCAAAAAATTCAAACTTTTAAACATTTTTATAATCACAAATGGCCGATAAAAAAACTTAACTATCAAAGTCCTCTTCATTATTTACGAAATTATCAATCAAATAATCAGATAACTTAATCAG
Source organism: Candidatus Phytoplasma fabacearum (assembly GCF_030586805.1). GTDB lineage: Bacteria > Bacillota_I > Bacilli_A > Acholeplasmatales > Acholeplasmataceae > Phytoplasma > Phytoplasma fabacearum. The sequence continues at coordinate 14,053 of NZ_JAOSIM010000009.1, read as the reverse complement.
GGTCAAATTAAAAATCGCTTTTTTTTATTTTATTAACATATAATAAAAAAATCCTGATCATTATTGATGCTACAAATTTTATAAAAAGGAAGAAATTTTCTAATGGATAATATGGATGCTATATTTCATGGTTATTATTATTTTTCGATATTAATATTAGCTTTAATTATTTTATCTATAATATTTTTAAGTTTCAGAATTATTGAATTAATAATAAAGTTTATTGGCAAAATAATAAATATCATTAAATTAATAATAAAATTTATTGGCAAATAAAAGATATTATTAAAAACAGAAATACAATTTCTCTTTTATTTATTATTTTGTATTATTGTATGTTTATGGTTTTATTTTTGTTTTTGTATACTTTTAATAATAATTAACAATTATTAAATAGCGTCTTTAGACGTTTTGGTATATTTTTGATATATATATACATATATAAACTAACCTTGGTTAGGCTATTTATTTAAAAAATAAAATAAATTTTAAATCACTGTTATTTGAACCAATTATTTTTTTTATATCGATAATTAATAATGATAATCGATAATATCAAATATCGATTATCATTATCGATATAAAATATCAAATATCAATGGTCATTTGAAACAAGGTTTGAAAGGGATATTGAAGGAACCAAACTGTCATAAAAGTGTCATAAAAATGTCATAAAAGTGTCAGTAAAGTGTCATAAAATTGTCAGTGAAGTGTCATAAAAGTGTCATTGTTGTTGTTTAGGAATATATTTATATTTAGGATGTAACTTTTTCACTCGATAACCTTGTTTCGCTTTAGTCAAAAAACATTTGATAAATTTTAAATCTTCTTGTTGATAATAAATAATATTTAAACTTTTCTTATAGTTAGTGTTTATAGGGTTATTATATTTATCCCGCTTGTTCGGATCTAGAGGATATAATTGTAAAGTTTTTAAATTATGAATAGCCATTTTTCCTATTAATTCTTTAATTCGATTTTTAGTTTCATTTTGATAATTAATTTGAAATAGCGGATAGTGGTTTTTAAGAGAGTTATTTTTAATTTTTAGAGGAGTTAAATCCGTAAGTAATGGTTTACTATTACTAGTAGCAAAATGTTCCTCAATTAAGGTGATTTTATATGCTTTAATTTCGGCTAAGATGCGCGGATCGACAAAAAGTGTTTGGTTTTTTGGATGATAGTTGGCTTCTTGGTAGGTATTTTGCTGTTTCGTATGAGTAATAATGGTGAGGTTAATTAATTCTGCTTTTAAGGTTTGTAAAAAGTGTTTTATTTGGACTAAATTAGTAGGAGTATTGGATTTATTAATCCAACCTCCGATTCTAATTTCTGAATTATGATTCATTTTTTATTTCTCCTTTTTGAAATTAATTAATGACTTTTACTTTATCTTTACCAAAAAAATGAATGGCTAAATCCACTAATGGTCGATGGTCTGTTTTTTGGTAAGGAGCGAGAAAACATTTTTGGTACGCTAAATAACCATATTGGCGTAATAAATCATCAGCGTCTTTACAAGTTTCGGCATAAGGGGCTAAAATATGTCGAATTTCATATCTAATGTTAGCTTCTTGAAGTTGTTTTCCTAACACTTCACTCCGTTTACGGCCTGTTTCGTCATTGTCTAAAGCGATAATCACTTTAATTTGTTCCTTTTTCAGAATGGCGATTTGAGCTTGGGATAGTAGTTGGGCGACACAAATTAACCCCACCACGTTTTTAATCCCGTGTTGCCAACAACTGATGACATCAAAAAAACCTTCATGAATAATAAGATTTTGAGTTTGTTTGATGTAAGGTAAGGCTTCAAAAAAACGATAACTGAAATGAAAGGTCGGCGTTTGGGAAAAATTGGGTAAAGCTTGATATTTAGGGCGAAAATAGTTACTTGCTTGAAAATGATTTTGATAAAAATGAAAAGTTTTCCCATAGCCGTTTTCAATGGGGATAATGATGGAACCCTGGAACGTATCGTGATAATATTTTTTTCCTTCTTGATTCATTCTTTCTTTTAATAACCCGTATTCCCCTAATTTATGAAGGTCCATTTTTTGTTTTTGGGCGTAATTTACCAACTGAAAGGAAAGGGGTTTAGCGGTGGTAGGAGCGTAACCAAGGTTAAATTCTTTGATGGTACTTAATTTTAATCCCCTTTTTTTGTTTAAATATACCAACCCTACATTATCATTGTTTATTAATAAATAATGGTAATAATCGCGGATTTGATTAAATAAAGGGGATATTTCTCGAAATAATTGGGCTTTTAAAACCTTAATTTTAGTTTCGTCCAGCGGTTCGGTTTGGGGGGTTTGATACTTAAATGGACAAGTATGAGTGGTTGGTTTTCCTAATAGCGTCTGTTCTTGTTGGATTAAGTTTTTAAATTCTTTAGTCTGCATAAAACGAGTAATTCTTTCACAGGCCAGAGAGAAGTTGTTCAACCCGCGGATCGCCATATAAACATCAATAATATCGTAATCTTTACCACATTTCCAACAATGAAGGTTGTTGTTTTCGTTAATATGGCAACAAGTGGGATTATGACCTTGATGGATGGGACAAGGGAAACGATACTTACGGTTAAAATTGACTGGGAGAATTTTTAATTTTTTTAATAAAACCAGCATCGGAAAATAGGTTTTGATATATTGTATTTGGGTTTGATCAACCATGCCTTTTCCTCCTTAACGAGTTTCGTTGGGTTCAAATAAAACGTAACCGATTTCTTGAAAGGTTTGGGTTGCCATTTCAAAATGATAAACTAAAGTTTTTTTTGGACCACTGCGATTTTTTTTGATATTTAGCTCAATAATCTTTTGGTTTTCGGAGTCTTTAGACTCTAAATATAATTGTTGGCAAGTTGAATTATAAATCATTAATGATTTAGTTTTATCTTTCGTAAGTTGGGGTTGGAATTCTGCCATCATTAAAACAATATCCGAGTTGGTTTCGATGCCGCCTGAACCTTTTAAAGCAGTTATTTCAGGGGATTTGCCTTGATAATTGCTGTAAGTGTCTCGCGAAAATTGCGATAAAATGATAATGACAATTTTTAATTTAATAGCGATTTCTTTTAATTTCGTCATAATTTCATCAATCGCTAAACGGTCATTATCAAAATGATTAGTCGATTTAGTAATTTGTAGATGATCAATCACCACAATTTCCACTTTTTGTTCTAAATGGAGGCGATAAAGTAAATCGACAACATAATTAATATTTTTACTAGAATCATAACTAAAGACTAAATTAAGTTGGTTAAAAAAAGCGCGGGCAGTGCGCATCTCGGCTTGATAAACCGCAGGAGGGATGTTATTAGCTGAAAAATCTTTAGCTAAAATTAGTGATAACGGCAGTTGGGTTTGGCGTGCTAATAAGCGCGTTAAGTTTTCCTCAGGAGTCATTTCCCAAGAAAAAACCACCATATAAGGATAATGGTGGGTTTCACGATATTTAGTTTGAGCTAAATCCAATAAGAGATTGTAAACCAAAGTAGTTTTACCTAAGCCTGTATAGCCTCCAATCGTAATTATTTGGCCTTTTTTAAATCCTTGAGTGGCTTGGTTCAGGCCTTTAAAAGTAGCAGATAACCGATAATATTCGCCTTGAATTTTTTGTTTAGCGGAATCATCAGTTGATAAAAATTCAGGATGCCCAGAAATCATTTGTTTTAAACTAAAAAAGGTCTGATCGGAAGCGTTCGGCATTAAAGTGATAAAATTTCTTAATTTAATAAAGATTTCTTGGTAATATAAATGTTTATAATAAGGATCCTGATTTTCAAAAGTAGGACGGATCATTTTCATTAATTGTTGAAATAATTTTTCTTGGGTATAAGTATGTTTTAAATTTTCTAAAAAATGAAAATTATCCAACTCTTGAACTTCCTGATTTAAAAACGCTAAGGTGGTAGGATTAAAGTTATCTTGGGGGAAATGGGTTTGTAAATAACCCAATAATTCAGCGATTAAATCATCTTTCTCAATTAACCTTTGATCTGCTATGGTTACTTGTTGCTCACCATACAAATACTTTAAAGCGTTAAAAATCTTTTGATGGTGCGGTTCTTTTAACCATTGGCCATCAACTATTTCGGTATAAATTTTTAAACGTTCCCATTTTTTTTGAATAATGTATTCCACCATTTGGGCTAAGGCTTGTTGTTCGTTAGTTAATGGAAAAACTGGTTCTTTCATGGTTTTTATTTCCTTTTTTATTTTTTAATTAAATTAATATTCGTAAAAATGGTAAATTGTTCGGTTAAAAGGTTCTTGATAAAAACATCTGCTTCGGGTGAAAAACAATTAATCACGGCATCAATTCCTGAGACTTTACCTTGGGTTATTTTCTGGTTTAGTCTGAATGTTTCTAACTCATCATTGGTTAATAAATAAAAACGAAACCGACTATCTAATTTTTTTAATTGTTGGCCTTCGATAACCGCTTGTTTATAATGGTCGCGTAAACAAGTTTTAAAATTAAAAGCCATAATCCGTTTGGTTTTGGTAAATAACACTAAATCAAATTTAATATCAGGGATAAAGAATAAATAAGCTTGAGGATATAAAGGCATAATCCCCTTGATTTTGCCAATAAAATAAAATAAGATATTCATTGATTTTACCGCGAATTACTTTTTGACTTTGGGAGTTGTATTGGTGATTAATTAAATATTGTTCTAATAAATGATGATGGCGAATCATATATTCATGAAAGGGGAAGTGAAATAAGGCAGGATTGATGATTCGTTGGGTGATGGCAACGCATAAAGATTGGTGATTAAAAACCTTAATCTGGTCAAAAGCTAAATTAGTTAAGCGCTTCATTTCATTATTTTCCTTTCTCCATAAAAAAAAGACCCTTTTGAGGGTCTTTTTGGTTAAATTTAGAAAATAATTTTTTGGTACGCCATTGAACGGTTCCATCGGTTTTAATTGTTTTAATTTTGCCGTTATTATAATAGATATATAAATTGCCATTTTGACATTTTTTCTTAATGATGATAGCCATTGATTATTGCTCCGATTTTTTCAATAATATGCTTTTGTTGGGGTTCGATGTTAGTGAAATCAGTTGCGTTTAACATTAATTTAATGCCGAGGTTGTTTCGTTTAAAAAATTCCTCATAACCTTGGGCTACTTTTTGGAAATATGCAATGGGACTAGATTCAATAACGTCGATTTGGTGGTGAGGTTGGTTTTGTTTACGGTGCAACCCGATTTCAGGAGTTGTTTTTAAATAGATAGTCATGGCGGGTTGGATGAAACATTTACTTAAAAGATTAAAAAATTGATAATTGGTGTTATTTGGATATGGATAAACACGGTAGGCAAAATTAGAACCCAACCAACGGTCGATTAAAATAATTGTGTTTGTTTTTAACAACGGTATAAGAATTTCTTCTTGGGTTTGGATCATGTTGGCCAAACTTAATAAATAACGGGTTTGATTGGCTAAATTTTTTCGAGTTAAAAAGATTTTACGGATTTTTGGTCCAATAGATGAACTACCTAACCCTTGCAGTATCATTACTTCTTGGTTTTGAGCCTGGAGTTTTTCTTTAATTTTTTGGATTAAGGTAGTTTTCTCGCTCCCATCTAACCCTTCAAAAACGATTAATTTCATTATGGTTTCTCCTTTAAAGTTAATTTGAGACATAAAAAAAAGACCTTATTCAAGAAGGTCTTAAAATTTATTAAGATTTAAATTTGCTTAATTGTTTTAAATAAATTGTTTGGGCTAATTCTTGTTTAGCTAGATTTAATAATGCCAAATACTTTCGGCTATCGGCCATCATTTTTTTCACAAATTCATGATCCTGATAGATACGGACAACGTGGTAATTATTATCGTTAAAATAAACTAAGAAATAAGCAAACTGGGCTTGAGAACAATATAATTGGCATTGAACTTGGGCCCAATAATATAAAGGAATTGTTTTTTCACACGGATTGGCTAAAAATAAGGTCCAAGTACTGGAAATATTTTCTTTTTCATCTACATAAGGACATTTAATTTCTAATAAAGTGTTAGTTGATTGGTTATAACCATCAAGCGAGGCCGAAAACATCTCAAGTTTATCATCAGTAAAAATAGTATCAGGGAATTTTAGGTTAGTTATTTTTTCAAACCAATTACGGGCAATTGGTTCGGTTTTGTTGTCGTGTTCCGTGTATTTATTCGCGGTAAAAGTGGTGCCAAATAGTTTATCGTGGACTAATTGTTCCATGGTACGGAACGGATCTAATCCTGTAATACTCCCGATTTCGGAAGCATTAATATATTTTTGGCGATGTTGGAACCAGGCTTGGGTACGTTGATTTAAGTTAATTTTCATAATTAATTACGCTTTCTTAAAAATTTTTTTAAATAATAACCAAAGATATTTTCCTAAAAAATAAAGAAACCTAAAAAGGTGATAAAGACATTTAATCATAAAATCAATTAAAGATAATAAATGCGGAAGAAATAATAAAATAATGGTTAATAAACCCAAGTTTAACCATTGATTTTGATAAGTAAAGAAATAACTACTTAAAATATTAAGCCCATTATTTAACTTGGTTAACCAAGCATTAAATAGATACCACATGATGATGGGGGTTCTTAGTAGTTAAATAACGATAAAATCGTACTACTATTCCTTGTTTTAATTGGTTAATACTAAGTCGGGCAGTTAACAGATAGAATTTAATGACATAATAAACGATGATCATTGGCATAACCGTCAACAAAGTAATGATGAAAAAAAAGAGATTACTAGGTAAAGAGGATAAGATTTTTTTAATTAACATCAGTTTTTATTTCCTTTCCAAAAGTGGGTAAATAAAAAAAGACCCTCAAAAGGGTCTGGGGGTTGTGATTAAAATTTAATTCTTTTAAATTCTTCTAGGATTATTGGGTTGATTTTGATTATTTTTTGTTTGATTTCTAATTAAATTTATTTGTCTTTGATTTTGATCTATTCTTGTTTGAATGTTTCTTAAGTTATTTATTTGTTCTTCTGAAGCATAAAGTGGTGTATTATTAATGGCTGAATTCATCTCTTGTGTTAACAATAAATATTCCCTTTCTAATTGAACTCTTGTCATATTATTATCAAAATTTCTTAACATTCTTTCTTGATTATTTAATTGTCTTTGTTGATAAGTTATTATTTGTTGGTGTACTTGTTGTATTTGATTTAACAAAAAATTAATTTCTGTTTCTGAACTATGATTAAAAAGAGCATTAATCAATTGTTGGGATATTCTTCCTTGGTTTAATAATAAGTTTCTAAAAGTATTATATCCATCTATATGATTATCAATAACTGAATTATTTTCAGATGCATCATTATTATCCATTCCCATTACTTTTTGGTTATTAGTAATTAATAGAAATAATCCTAAGAAAGCAAATAAATTAAATAATAATAAATTATTTTTGATTTTAAACAATTAATTAAATCTCCTTTAATTTTATCCCTCATCTGAGGTGATTTCGTAAAGGGAGTTTAGTTTAGATAAGATATCATTTTTATATTGTGTTTTTGAAAAATTACTATTGTTCATTAATTTTTTTACCCTTCTGATAATTCTGATAATTATCAAATATGGAAGTTTGAATATATTATTATTATACAAATTTATGAATTGAATGTTTAAAAAAACTGATTAGGGATCATCATTATTTAAAGGATTTTAATTTGTCGTATTTTATCAAATATGGAAGTTTGAATATATTATTATTATACAAATTTATGAATTGAATGTTTAAAAAAACTGATTAGGGATCATCATTATTTAAAGGATTTTAATTTGGCGTATTTTTTTAATTCTTTGTTGAATGCGATTGTAAATTCGGAGATTTTTGTTTTTTTGGTTTATTTTTAAAAATTTATATTAATTTCTATAAACATTAATTTTATAATTATTTTTTTGATAAATAATTCAAAAAAATAGTTTTTTTGTTTTTCCAAATTATCATTTTTTATTTTTTCATCTTCTTTACTATATTTTGGCATTTTTTCTAATTGTTGAAATTGTTCTTGACATTTATTAATATTCGTTTCTTTATTTAATTCACTATTTAATTTGTCCATTGCCATAACTTGATTATTATTTATTAAAAATAATCCTAAACTAATAATTAAAAAAAACATTAAATAATAATAAATGCTTTTTTAATTTAAACATTAATTAAATCTCCTTTAATTTTTATTCCTTGAATTTTAATATATTGGCAGTTGGTATCATTTTGTTACCAGTCAGAGCTGACTCTTTTATTATTTTCAGCTTCTTTTACTTTATCATTATTATGTTTATCTTTAAAGAGAGATAAAGTGCGACGGACAGGGTTGAAGTGAAGGTGGAAATCAGTTAATTTGAAATCAGCATTATGAACAAAAGCTTCACCGAGGTAGTAGTCTTGGTCTTCGGTTAAGAAGTGTTTAGGACCTTGGTATTTTAGGATTAAGTAGTTACCTCCTGGACCTTTGTGTTATTGTTTTTCAAAATTAACATAACAATCTAAATAGCTGTCATCTTTCGTATCGAAAGAAGCGCTGTCAAAGCCATCTAAAGTGGTGTGGTTATAAGTATCGCCATCTCTGTTCCAACGGTCGAAAGGGTGACAATCTTTGATGTAGCAAACGAGGTTAGCGGGTTCAAGGTAAGTATCACGTCGATTTTCGACAATCTTTAATTCTTTTCTTAAATTTTCTGCTTGAGTTTGAAGAGTTTGAAGATTATTTTTAAGGTCAATAATTTCTTGGGTTTTATCTTTAATGGTTTGTTCGTATTTTTCTGGGGTTTGCTTTAAAGTTACTAATTCTTGTTCTAATTGAGAGATTTGGTTTTCTTGGTGAATTTTAGTTAATTGCTGATTAATATTAGCTAACTCCGATTGGATTTGAGAATAACGACGAGGATAATAGTTAATTCCATTTAAACCATCAAAGGTAAAATTAACGCTTATTTTGGATTAGTCTTTTGGTTTAGCTAAATATTGATTAAACCCTTGACGCCATTGGACGTATTGATTTTCACAAGCCATTCGACGTTGTTTTACTTGTTGGTGATCGGGTTTTATTTTTAATTTCAAATTTAAAACTTCTTCGAGGTCCGATCGTAACATCACTTCATGGGTTTGAGGATTTTGTTGTTGCCATTTAGCAGTTTTTTTATAAGCTTCTTCAATGATGGTGGTTAAATCACGATTAGACATATTTTTTCCTTGACATAATTGGGCAATATCGCTTAAAACTAAGAAAGTATGATAACTAATTTGATAAGGGACAATAATATGTTTGAGATAACCTTCAATTTCGGTATCTTTTAAATACCCAATATAGATTTCTTTACTAAAACGACTACGTAAAGCAGGGTCAATTTTAGCAAGATTGTTAGTAGCCCCCATTAAAACAATTTTTTTATCAGAACGGTTAAAACCATCTAATTTATCTAAAAGCGTATTGACAATATTAGCGCTCACAGAAGAAGTATTGCGATCACCTCGATTGGGTAACCCATCAATTTCATCAATAAAGATAATCGTTTTATCATGATTTTCGGCTTCTTGCCAAATTTTTTCTAAAACTTCCTTGCCTTCTCCAATGTATTTTTGATCTAATTTCGCAGGAATTAAATTAAAAATCGAGGTCTAAAAAGAATAAATAATTTTACTTAAAATATTTAAATAAGTAGCTTTTATGAATAAAAGATCAATATGATTGGCGGATTTAAAATTATGAAAATTCTGAATAAATTTAAATGAATTATATCAAATAGTAATTATCAATATTTAATATTTAATATTATAAAAAAAATTAATTATTTGCAGAAATTATTTCTAAAAACTTTCGCTAATATAATAAAAAAATTTCTAATAAATTAAAAAAATATTAATTATATATAAAAATATTTTTTTAAAGATTTTTTTATTTAAAATAATTAATCATTATACAATTTATCATTATAAAAAAAATATATCTAAATTAAATTTCAACTTAAAAATAAGCAAAAATAAAAATTTACATAACTATATTTAGTTATATTAAATAATATTTAATATAACTAATATTTAATAAACTTATTACATAATAAAATAAAATAAAATTTATTTAAATTCATTATATAGTTAAAAAAAATAACAAAATAAGTTTATTTTAATTTATATTCTGAATAAAAACATTAAAAAAAATTTTTTATATAACAAAAATAGATAAAATTTTTTAAAAAAATGTTATTTATAAAAAGATTAAATATTATTGAAAAAATCGAGATTTTTTGTCATTAAGGTTACTTCCTATAATATTAATTATGTAAACCAATTAAATACAAAAAAATAATTATTTTTAATTTTTCTAAGATAAATTAACTTATTAATTAACTATTTTTAATGTTTTTTGATTATTAAAAGTAAATAATATTTAATATAACTAAATTTAAATTGTTAATGTTCGGCTATTTTTAAAATTTGAATTTAAAAATTGTTATTTCACTAAAAAATAACTTTTTAAACTTTACTTTTCCCAAATTGTTAAAATTTTATTAAAATATAGATTAGATAGGTATAAGAAACTATACTTATTAGTAAAAATACGAAAATATATTTTCAAAATTCGAATGTTGTATCAAAGAATGATTAATAAAAAATATAAAAAAATTTGAAAAATAATTTATCCTATATAAAAATAAAAAGAAAAGGATTTTTTTAGTTAAAATTAATGATTAAATTGGCAAAAAAATTATATTTATTTAAATTATTTGTATTTATTTATTTAGGATTTTTATTTATCTTTAATAAACATTCAGTGATGGCGATGGAAAAACAAAATGTTATTGATGATAAAATATCTATAAATATGAGAAAAAAATTATTCGAAATTTTAATACAACAAAAACAATTAGAAGAAAAAATTCAATATTTTAGAATTAATGCAAATTTAAATATAAAAGAAATTTTGGAATTAGAACAAAATAACATTAAATTAAAAGCAAAAATATCTGAAATTAAAAAAAACATTTCAAAAAAATCAAAAAAAGTAACTTTTAATTTGAAACCATCAATTAAAATTATTGAATAAGTGTTAAAAAAAGACCATTATTATTAATGATCTTTTTTTTATTTTAACAATATACTTTTATTGGGACTAATAAAACAACTAACATAACACAAACTTAATCTTTGTTTTGGAAAAAATTCGAATTATTTTAATAATAACAAATTTAATTATTGTTATTACTTTTTTAAATACAAAAATATCTGATAAAATACACAAACAATAGGGTATTTATTATCATTATTAATAAGGTAAAATTTGTTGATATAAAATTGTTTAATCTGTTTTTTTTCTTGTTAATAAATTAATTTGTCTATTGGTTACTATAAGTTGAGTCATATTTTGATAATCCACATTTCCATTTGAATTAATCACTAAATTAAAAATTAATTCATTCCGTTGATTTATAAACATTCTGTTGATTTATAAATTTAATCATTTTTGACTCGAAAGAAGGTAAAATTAATCATTGGAGTTCAAAGAATTCGAAAACTTGATCGTCCAAAAATAAATTCGATCGTTAAAATGAAAGATTTTTTTAAATTCGAATATTCTTAAACTTTTAGATAAATATTTAATTATTAACAATAAACTCGAAACTTTTTTCACAAAAGGTTGTTTTACTGTACATTTTTTTTAAACAACATGGGAAAATAAGGTAAAATATTCTTTTTAATAAGAAAATAAAAAATATTTAAATAGCACGTGATCAATATATTTTTTATCATCTAAAATATAATAAAGATGCAATAATTTTTATTTAAAATGTTTTTATGAAAATGATTAGAAAATAAGAAATTATTCTGAAAAATTAAGTCCATAAATTATAAATAGTTAGAGATAATTATTTTGTAACTAATATCAATAATAGATTATAAAAAAAACATGCTGATTTGATTTTAATTAAATTAAATTCAATAAAAAAATATTAATAATGACAAAAAGCTGATTAATTATATATTTATTATTTCTCATCTTAGCGGTATTTTTTTCTTACTAGTAACTCTAAAGACAAATAAAAAAACAATTTTATTTGATTGTGCAAATAGTGTGACTAGACTAAATATAATCAATTATTATGTATTAAAGAAAAAACAATCAACAAAGCAATTTTTTAGGTATGAAAGTATTTTATAATTTTTAAATAAAATCATTTTTTTTGAAACTTATTTGTTTTAAGAAATAAAATATTCTCTAATTCCGACTAAATTAATATAGACGAAAATATTTATTTTTGTTATAATAATAAGCAATCTGTATTATCGTTATCTCGTTATCAAAGAAAAATTAATAAATTTTTATCAAATATTATATTTTTAATAAATCAAAATTTTAAAAATATTACATAAAAACATTATTTACTACTAAAAAGATAATTAAAATATATAAACGGTTAATAGGATAAATTATGAGAAATGAAAAAAGAATATATTATCAAAACATCATCTTTAAATAAAATTATAATTATATTAGTATTAATTATTGTCATTATTATTTTGATGTTCTTTTTATTATTTGAAGACACTCGTTTTGAAATCACAACACCTAAAAATATTACTAAATCATCTTATATAAATGAAAATCCTCGAAATTTAAAAAAACATATAGGAATTGATGATACAAAAAAGCAACTATTAAACCATTCTGCTAATGTTTCATCCGGAAATGTTTTAAATATTAAGGGCAGTTCTGATCAAATAATAAAAGGTATAAACACCAATAATATCAAGTATTTAACTTAATCATTTATGCTTTTTTAAGGTTTTTTAGAGTTAAAAAAATAACAAAAAGACAATCATTACCAGCTTTAAAATTACAAATTATTAGTCTTAATAAATATTATTAACTTAGAATAATGGATTTTAACAAATTTATAAATATTATTATTTTATAAATTATTAAACTAAATTTATAAAATATGTTAAAATATTTAATGATCACCTACGTTGTTACTATAGAAGAGTTTAAATGTAAAAATATTGGAGGATTATTTTGAAAAGTAATAAAATTAAGAAATTAATTTTTGTCCCGATGAACATGTTGCCTTTATTATTTTTATTATATTATGTTGTTTTTAGTAAAAATAATATTTTATTAGCTCATAATTCACAAAATTATGAATTAGATTCTAAAACAGTGGTTTTATTGGACCAAAATATTCCAAATCTTAGTAGTAATAAACAAAAATTAGAATCGTTACAACAATTATTTATACAAAATAACTCATTAATTAATTGTAAATTAACTTTAAATGAAGAACCCGATCCTATTTCAGAATTTGAAGTTTGTTGTTCTAGTTTAGATTACTTGTGCCAAATAAATCAAAAATTTTATACCGATCCTGCAGATTGTGATAAACTCAGTGAGATGACAGAAAAACTTAAAGATACTGTAAAATCCAGAATATATTCCAAATCGTCTTTTTCTCAATCTTCTTTATTAAAAGTTCATAATTTAAATGATACAGATTTAAAAAATCAACTGTTATCTTCTTGTTCTGCGTTTATTATCGAATCTTTAACTGAATCAATATGTTATTTTAACTTCGGTATGCTTTGTAGATTTGCTCTTCAAACTCCAGGTATAGTAGCATGTATAATTTCAAATAATTATTAACATAGTTATTAAATAAATTCAAAATATTAGTTTCTTTTATTAAAAATACTATTAAATAAATAAAAATCTCTCAAAATATAAAAAACTTTAATAAAGTTAATAAATATTTTGAGATTTTTTTTTAATCAAATATAGGATTGTTTGCGTTTAAACAAAAGAGTTTATATTCTGTTTGCTTATCACAAACATCTTATTTATAAACAAGACAAGCGATTTTCGATATCCGAATTTCCATAATTTAATGAAGGGAAAGGAGAGTTTTGTTTATTTATTAGACATAATTCGCATCTATCCACTATTAATCTTATTTTATTAACAAAAAATCATAGTTAATAATTTGAGAATATTTTGAAATATTAATTGTTTTAATATACTAAATTCCTTGAGAT
>NZ_JAOSIM010000008.1 GCF_030586805.1 Candidatus Phytoplasma fabacearum | reverse complement strand
ATAAAGAGAATCGTCCTCCCTGGAACAAGGTTAACGACCTTGATAGGGCGAAAGAAGTCAGTAATTTATTGTTTATTGATAAATTATGGAAAGCCGGATGCTTGGAAACTTGCTTGTCCGGTTTGGAGGGGGGCTATTTGTAATAGACAACTGAAATATAAATTTAGTTATTAAAACGCACATAATCTATCCCTATTCAGAGATATTGGACAAAACATGAATACTTATGGTGGGGCGCCAAAGAGGCCTAAATATCGTGTCATTTAACCAATGACCAGTGCGATAAACACTGTAAGGCTAAGAACGGTTCTTGAATGGAAACTCTCAAGAATTACAGCAGTTCTTAAAAGCGGGTTGCAACGAAGTAGTTAGTTAAGAAGATACCGCCACCAAATGGTTCTAAGGATAAGCCTGTAATGGCCTAAGAAGATAAGTAGATGTAATATTAAACCTGTCTCGTAAACTACTGAAACCGAGCAGTCCCGAGTCTATCAATATTTGCACCATTTATTGGATAGTTTATCAATTAACAAACCTGGAATCTCACCATTAATAAAATGGTTACTTCACCTAAGGAATCAAGGTTGATATTTAGCGTAACTTGGAGAATCCTAAAGGTCAGTTATTAAATTAACTAATAATGAGTTTAAAGTTATTAGGCCCAAGGATAAAGCGACTTCTTAGTAGTCGGAGGAGTAAAACTTGATCTGGAATGATAAAGAGAATCGTCCTCCCTGGAACAAGGTTAACGACCTTGATAGGGCGAAAGAAGTCAGTAATTTATTGTTTATTGATAAATTATGGAAAGCCGGATGCTGGGAAACTTGCTTGTCCGGTTTGGATGGGGGCTATTTGTAATAGTTAATAGAAAAACAAATCCTATTAATAAAACGCAAATAATCTATCCATATCATTAAAAAAATTAAAAAGAACTAAAATTGGTTTTTATGATGTAAAAAACGCTACTTCAATGAATAAAATCTCTTTATCTAATTTAATGGATATTAAAATTTTATTTAATGATTGTCAAAAAATAATTTTAAACGATTATATAATTAAATTAATTAAAAATGGTGTTTATTTAGATCATAGACAAATTATAACTCAAAAACCTTTTATAGTAATGAATAGTACTAATGAGTGGGTTGCATATTATCAACCTATTCGGTTGGGCGCCAAAGAGGCCTAAATATCGTGTGATTTTACCAATCACCAGTGCGATAAACACTGTAAGGCTAAGAACGGTTCTTGAATGGAAACTCTCAAGAATTACAGCAGTTCTTAAAAGCGGGTTGCGACGAAGTAGTTAGTCAAGAAGATACCGCCACCAAATGGTTCTAAGGATAAGCCTGTAATGGCCTAAGAAGATAAGTAGATGTAATAGTAAAACCTGTTTCGCAAACTACTATAAGCGAGCAATCCAGAGGCTATCAATATATGATATTCGTATTGGATAGTTTATCAATTAACAAACCTGGAATCTCACCATTAACAAAATGGTTACTTCACCTAAGGAATCAAGGTAGATATTTAGCGTAACTTGGAGAATCCTAAAGGTCAGTTATTAAATTAACTAATAATGAGTTTAAAGTCATTAGGCCCAAGGATAAAGCGACTTCTTAGTAGTCGGAGGAGTAAAACTTGATCTGGAATGATAAAGAGAATCGTCCTCCCTGGAACAAGGTTAACGACCTTGATAGGGCGAAAGAAGTCAGTAATTTATTGTTTATTGATAAATTATGGAAAGCCGGATGCTTGGAAACTTGCTTGTCCGGTTTGGAGGGGGGCTATTTGTAATAGTTAATAGAAAAACAAATCCTATTAATAAAACGCAAATAATCTATCCCTATATATCAATATGTACCCAAATATTTTTTTTAATATTGTTCGATTAATGAAAAATTTAATTAATAATTTTAAAATTTTTTAAAAAAAAGAGGTTAAATCCGCTAATCCTGTTAAATTATAATTATATAATTCTTGAGGTTTTCGAAATTTATATTGATAATAAGCTGCAATACCAATCATAGCGGCTTGATCTGTACAAAACTTTAAACTTGGAATCAATAATCTTAAATTAGAGAACTCCTGCAAAAATTTTTTTTGTAAACTTAAATTAGAAGCTACACCTCCTACTAAAATTAAATTTTTAGTAGGAAATTTTTTTAAAGATCTTTTTATTTTAATTAATAAAACTTCGATAATTACTTTTTGAAAAGAAGCGCATATATCATAAATTAATTTATCTGACAAATTAAGACGATTTTTATTAATTAAATTAATAATTTGACTTTTTAATCCTGAAAAACTAAAATCTAGATTATTGTTTTTAACATAAGGCAAAGTGAACTGAAAAACAGCTTCACCTTGAAGAGCAAGTTTTTCTATAATAGGACCACCAGGGTAATTTAAATTTAAATTTTTAGCAATTTTATCATAAACCTCACCGACAGCATCATCTAAAGTAGTCCCTAACTTTCGTATATCAAAGTGATTATTTAAATAAAGCAATTCAGTATGTCCGCCTGAAACAATTAAAGCTAAAGCGGGAAATTCTATTTCATTTTCTATTTGCACAGAATAAATATGACCTATTAAATGATTAACACCTATTAAAGGTTTTTGATGAATATAAGACCAAGTATTGGCAGTATTAACCCCTAATAATAACGATCCTATTAATCCTGGACCTTGAGTTACAGCTACTAAATCTATATCTTGTGATTTAATTTTTGTTTTAATAAAAGCTTGTTCTAAAAGATACGTTATAACCTCTAAATGTTTACGTGAAGCTATTTCAGGAACTACACCGCCATACTTTTGATGATATTTAATTTGTGAAAAAGTTTCATTTGCTAATACTTCTTTTCCGTCTCGAGTAATAGCAATGCTAGTTTCATCACAACTAGTTTCTATAGATAAAATAATCATAATTCAAAAAACCTTTTATATTTTTTATAAACTTTTTTATTTATTAATAAATAATAAAAATAAATGAATCTCATTGTATTTAAAAAAATATACATTTATATTTATATATAAAATTATTTCTTTAATTTACAATGAGAAATTTTATTAATTTTTATTTTAAAAATATATTGATATATTTTAAAAAACCATTTTTTAATCAAATTAATTTTCTTTATAAAGAAAATAATAATATTAATGCAAATTTTAAATAAAAACATTAATATTAAAATAAAAAATTAAAAAACTATTATGGTTTATATATAATGTTTTAATTTTTCCTATAAATTTTAAATTTTTAACCAATAAATAGCGAAATTATTCCTATATTTGAAATTCTTATTTTAAATATCTTGGATTCCTCAAATTTAAGATATTAGCGATCAAAAGCGGTCGAATTTGACCCAATATCTTTAGGTCAAAAAAATTTTCTTTACTAATTAGGGAAGTAAATTACCCTTCATAATTTTTACAACTACGAATAATAAAAAATCGCTTTATACCCAAGAAAAAAACTTTTATTTCTTAAAGTAACTGAATATTTAAATCTCTTTGGTATCCCAACTAAAACAATAATAATTTGGAGATAATTTGTGAAAATTATTAACAATATTTAAATAATTAAATATTTTACACAAAGAAATTTTATAATTTAAAGAACTTAATAAAATATGATTTTGATAATTAACAAGAAAATCCGAAGAATATCTGGATTCTTTTAAAATAATTTTGTTATTTTGAAAGCTAAGAGCATAAAAATAATCTTTATTAATTTTAATTTTGGGAGTCAAAAAATTTTGATCAAAACCACTAGATAACAATAATAAACTACTAATCTTAAATAAAGGAATTTTTAATTCTAAAGCTAATAATTTTGAGGTTAAAACACCTACTTTAGTTCCAGTATAAGAACCAGGCCCACAACCTACTATAATTTTTTGTATATTAAATAAATCTATAGAATTAGTTTTTAAAATATTATTAATTAATGGAATCATACAAGAAACAAAACTTTTAGCTTTAATATTAATATTTATATCTAGAATATTCTGTTCACAAGTTAAAATAACTATTTGCATATCTGTTGAAGTATCTATAATTAAAATATTTTTTTTAAAAAATTTGTCTATTTTTTTTGTCATAATCTTTTTTATTAATGTTCAACATTTTTTTCTTCTATTGTAATTAATCTGTCATCATCTTTTAAAAATTTAATTTCAATTTTAAAATCACATAATTTTTCAATTTCATTATTTAAAAAAACCGATTCTATCAAAAGAATATCTCCTGAACTTAAATATTCTAATACTTCTTCTAATAAAAAAATTAATTTACTATTATTTTCAAAACGAAAAAGATCCATATGAAATAATTTATTATTATTAAAATTATAAATTTTAAATAAGTTAAAACTCGGGCTATTGATTGTTAAAATTTTTAATTCTTGAGCAAAACCTTTTACAAAAATAGTTTTACCTATTCCCATTAAACCTTGAATAAATAAAATATTTTTTTTTCTTTTATATTTATTTGTAAATAAAATTGTTTTAGCTAAAAAAATACCAGCCGATTTAGTTTGTGTTGATTTTGAAGATATTTTATTATAAATAATTTTCATTTTTAATTCCATTTGTAATTTGCAGAAATATATTGTTAAAATTAATTTAAGAATAAGATTTATATTTTTTTAAAAAAATTTCTTTATAAAAATGTATAAATAACTTTTTAAATTTATAATATTATATTTTTTTAAAAAACTTGTATTAATCTCTTTAATAAAATAAAAACTTAATTGATTAAACAGTTATAAAGCTAATTAGTAATTATAGATATTTCATCTATTTTTTGAACATCTTCTTGTTTTTGAACTACTACAACACTAATTAATTTATCATCATCTTTTAATTTAAATAATCTATTCCCTTGAGTATTTTTGGATTTAGTGGTCGAAACTTTATTAGCTTCAATACGAATAACTTGACCTAAATGAGAAATTAAAATTAATTCTTCATTTGGAAAAATAGTTTTTAAAGTTACTAATTTCCCTTTTTTATCAGTAATTTTTAAAGTTTTAACACCTTTACCTCCTCGTTTTTGAGGTTTATAAAAACTTGCTTGAGTTTTTTTTCCATAACCAAATTCTGTTACTACCAAAATATCTTGTTCTGGATGACAAACAACAGCTGCGCCTACAATTTGTTCATTTTGATCCATACGCATACCAATAACTCCGGTGCCTCTACGATTAGTAGTTCTGATAGAATTTTCTTTTAAACGAATAGATTTACCTTCGGAATTAGCTAAAATAATATCTTGATTACCAGAAGTTTTCAATACTGCTAAAACTTCATCATCTTCTTTTAAAGCGAAAGCTATTTTACCATTAGATCTAATATTAGCATATTCTTGAATACGATTTCTTTTAATAAATCCTTTTTTAGTAACTAATACCAAATAATCTTTATTATTAGTAAATTCTGTTACACTTGTCAAAGTAGTTAAAAACTCGCCTTTAGCCATAGGAATTAAATTAACTAAAGGGATACCTTTAGCATGACGCGAATAAGAAGCTATTTCATAACCTTTAATTTGATATACT
This sequence comes from Candidatus Phytoplasma fabacearum, assembly GCF_030586805.1. Classification (GTDB taxonomy): domain Bacteria; phylum Bacillota_I; class Bacilli_A; order Acholeplasmatales; family Acholeplasmataceae; genus Phytoplasma; species Phytoplasma fabacearum. The sequence continues at coordinate 11,610 of NZ_JAOSIM010000008.1, read as the reverse complement.
TTTCCTTTATTAGTAAAAAATAATTGATAATCATGTGTGGAAGTTATAGCGAAATGTTCTACAAAATCATCTTGATTCATAGTAATGCCTATAACACCTCTACCACCTTTATTTTGTTTTTTATAAGTATCCAAACTTAAACGTTTAATATACCCTTTATGAGTGATAGTAATTAAAATTTTTTCTTTTTCAATTAATAATGATTCATCTATATCTAAATTATTATTTTCTGTATTAATGATAGTTCTACGAGGGTCTTGAAAAATTTTTTGTAAATTTAATAAATCTTTTTTTAAAATTTGCTCTTTCAAAGGAATAGAATTAATAATATTTTCGCATTCTGAAATTTTTAATGATAATTCTTTATTTTCCTGTTTAATTTTCTCTATTTCTAAATTAGTAATTTTTTGTAAACTCATTTCTAAAATAACTTTACTCTGCGATTCATCTAATTGATATTTTTTCATTAATTGAATTTGTGCCGATTTAGCATTAGATGAAGATTTAATCAATTCAATTACTTGATCAATATCATTTAAAGCGATAATTAAAGCTTTTACTAAATGTTGTTTTTTAAGAGCTTTAGATAATTCAAATTGTTTTTGACGTTGAATAATATCAATACGAAAATCAAAAAACTCTTTTAACATTTGTCTTAAATTAACTAATTTAGGAACACCTTTTACCAAAGCAATCATGTTAAAATTAAAAGAAACTTGTACTTGAGAATTTTTATATAAATTATTCAGAACTACATGAGGATTAACATCTCTTTTTAAATCAATAACAAGTTTGATACCTTTGCGATTAGATTCATCCCTTAAATCTGTAATTCCGTCTATAATTTTTTCTTTAGCCAATAAAACGATAGATTCAATTAAACTGCTTTTTTTAATTTGAAAAGGTATTTCGGTAATAACAATAGAATTTTTATTTTTATCATTTTGAATTATTTGCGCTTTAGATCTAATAAAAATACGCCCTTTGCCGGTATCATAAATATTTTTTAAATTATCAGAACCTAAAATTTCGCCTCCTGTAGGAAAATCCGGACCTTTTATATACTTCATTAAATCTTGAACTTCTATATCCTTATCATTGATAAAAGCAATCAAAGCATTAATAACTTCTTTAAAATTATGAGGAGGTATATTAGTAGCCATACCTACGGCAATTCCGGTAGAACCATTTACTAGAAGATTAGGGAACAAAGTTGGTAAAACAGTAGGTTCTTTTTCATTACCATCATAAGTATCGATAAAATCAACAGTTTCTTGTTCAATATTACGAATCAATTCTATAGCTATTTTAGACATTCTAGCTTCTGTGTAACGCATAGCTGCTGCTGAATCTCCATCAATAGAGCCAAAATTACCATGTCCTTTGATTAAAGGATAACGATAATTAAAATCCTGTGCCATGCGAACCATAGCTTCATAAATGCTGTTATCTCCGTGAGGATGACAACGGCCCATAACAGCCCCAACTACAGCTGCAGCCTTTTTAAAACGTTCTTGATTAGCCAATCCTAAATCATTCATTATATACAGAATCCGTCTTTGTACAGGTTTCATGCCATCTCTAATATCAGGAAGAGCTCTCCTAACAATAACACTCATAGCATAACTTAAAAAAGATTTTTTTACTTCTTCATTTATATCTACTATTTCCACACGATTAAGTTGAGAGTTCAAAGGATTATATTCTCCATTTAAAGTATCATTTTTTTTTGTTTTTTTTAATATCATATTTTATGCCTTTTTTATTAATAATTTGTTTTTATTGGATTTTATCATTTTAAATAACTAAATAAATTATTATAATTACAAGTTAAATATCTATATCAGCGTAAGTAGCGTTTTCTTGAATAAAATTTTTTCTATTACTAACCTCTTCGCCCATTAACATAGTAAAAATTCTATCAGCCTCTACTGCATCTTCTAATTTCACTTGTAATAAAGTTCTAGTTTCGGGATCCATAGTGGTTTCCCAAAGTTGTTCCGCATTCATCTCTCCCAATCCTTTATATCTTTGGATAACGATGTTTTTAGCATCATGTTTATAATTTATAAAATTTTTTAAATCTTGTTCTGTATAAAAGTAAAAAATTTGTTTATTCTTTTGTACCTTATATAAAGGTGGTTGAGCAAAATAAATATAATTATTTTCAATTAAAGGTCTAAATTGTCTAAACAAAAAAGTTAATAATAAAGTTCTTATATGAGCGCCGTCAACATCAGCATCTGTCATAATAATAATTTTATGATAACGCACTTTGGAAATATTAAATTCCTTATCAAATCCTGTACCAAAAGATTGAATTAAAGAGAGAATTTCGTTATTAACTAAAATTTTATTTAATCGAGCTTTTTCAACATTAATAATTTTACCCCTTAAAGGTAAAATAGCTTGAAAAGCAGAATCTCGTCCTTGTTTAGCAGAACCTCCTGCAGAATCTCCTTCAACAATATATAATTCTGCTAAAGCAGGATCTTTAGTGCGACAATCAGCTAATTTTGAAGCAAAACTTAAGTTATCTAAGGGCGATTTTTTTCTAGTAATTTCACGAGCTTTTTTAGCTGCCAATCTTGCTTTAGCCGCTAATAAACATTTATCGATTATTTTTTTAGCTTCTTGCGGATTTTCTAATAAATAATTTTCCAAAGCAAGGCCGAAATTTTTAGAAACAAATTGTCTCATATCATAATTACCTAATCTAGCTTTGGTTTGGCCCTCGAATAAAGGATCATAATGTTTTAAAGCAATAATAGCTGTAATTCCTTCTAAAGTATCTTCGCCAATAAAACTCAAATCTTTTTTTAATAGATTTTTATCTTTAGCATATTTAGATAAAACCCTGTTCAAAGCCATTTTAAAACCTTCTTCATGAGTTCCGCCTTCGTGCGTATGTATATTATTTACAAAAGAATAAATATTAGAGCTATAATTCTCATTATATTGGAAAGCAATTTCTAAAAAAATATTGTTTTCGCAATTTTCTTGATAAAAAGGTTGGTTTAAAACTTTTTTATTTTCATTTAAATATTGAAGATATTCTTGAATGCCGCCTTTTGAATAAAAATTAATAATTTGAGACGGTTGAAGACGCAAATCTTCTATAATTAATTTAACATTTTTATTTAAAAAAGATAATTGTTGTATTCGTTTTTTTAAAACATCCAAACTATAAGGAGTATCTTTAATATCTTTAAAAATAGTTTCATCAGGTAAAAATGTAATAGTAGTTCCTCTTTTATCAGTGTCACCTATAATTTGTAAAGATGAATTAGGAACACCTTTTTCATATTTTTGATAATATATTTTGCCATTCAAAAAAATTTCAACAGTAAACCAATGAGATAAAGCGTTCACTACAGAAGCACCTACACCATGTTGACCACCCGAATAACTATAATTTTTAGAATTTGGAGTATTTTTAAATTTGCCACCGGCATGCAAGGTAGTTAAAATAGTTTCTACAGCTGATTTTTTAGTTTTAGGATGAATATCTACAGGAATACCTCTACCATCATCAGAAATACTAACTACATTATTAGGGAAAATTTTTAAAATAATTTCTGTAGCATATCCCGCTAAAGCTTCATCTATAGAATTATCTATAATTTCCCAAATTAAATGATATGCTCCTTTCATAGTAACAGAATCAATATACATTCCTGGCTTTTTACGAACAGCTTCTAAACCTTCTAAAATCTCAATACTAGAAGCACTATATTCATTTATATTTTCTTTATTTTTTTTATCATTGTTGCTCATTTTATGAAATTTAATTTTCTCCCTTATAATCGATAATACTTTAATCAAATGAAACAATATATAAATTCAAAATGTTTATTTTTTATTTGTTCTTAATTTCATAATTTAGACATTTTATTAATAATCCATAATTAAGTTTGTATAAAACCAACCAATCTAACGAATAATCCTTTCGAAAACAATATATAAAACAAAACCAAAATTCACAAAAATAATAATAAATAAAAAATAAATAATAAATTATTTTATTAATTTTAATATTTGAATTTTTTAAATTAAAAAAATGTGTTAATAATTATAACACATAACGAATAAAAAACTTATTAAAGCAAATATAACTTATTTCTGTCAACTTTACAACTCTGAAAAAATATTTTTTAAAATTTTTTTAAAAATTTAAATTTTATAGATTTATATTAAATAAAATATAATTGTGAAATGCATTTTTAAAATTTATATCCAAACTTAATAATAATAAAATACATAATTTTTTTAAAACCCAATTTTAATTTTCGATACATATTCATATTTTTATCAAAAGATCCTAAAATATTGAAACATTATTGGAAAAATGTTAAAATATTTATATAAAATTTATGATTTTTTTTAATAAAAGAACATATAATTTTTGCATTTTATTTAAATAATTGAGGGAGCGAAAATGCTTAAACAAATCCAATTAAAATTAATTATATTTTTTTTGCTAAATCTTTTAATAGTTAATTTTTACGGTTTATGTATAAATAAACAAGGTAATTTATCTCATTCCAAATTAAGTAATGTTAAAGCAGCTTTTTTTGGTATTGATTGGTCCTTTTTTTCTCAAGCCAAAGCAAAAAAAACAAAATATCAAGAAGTAATAACAGAACAAAGTATACAAGCAAAAATAAGTGAATACGGAAAACATATTGAAAACCTCATTAACATAAGTAATAAAGATGTTTATAACCCGGATACAAGCGACTTATTAATGATTCGAATCAAATTCCAAAGCATTCAAGAGAATATGAAAGAGTTCGAAAATAAAAAGGCAAAATGTATTTTAACAAAAGATGGTTATGTCACTAATTTAAACATTATAAATGTAGACTTAAATAATCTTCAGGCAAGAATAGCAAAAATACAATTCAAAGAAAATTCAAATAATCCAGAAAACTCCAATAATCAACGAAAGGTATTTGTTATAAATAGTAGAAATAAATAAAATAAATTAATAAAATTAATAGATATTATCAAAATAAAGTTAACTCAATCCACATTATTATCGTAAAATAAAAATAATATTTTATATTGCAAAATTATTTTAATTAAATTAAAAAATTTTTTGATTAATTTAATTTTGATATTATCAAATAATAAAGTTTTCAATAAATTACTTCTTTATTTTTGCATAATAAAAATTAAATTTGAGATAACATTGTAAAAAACAATGATTATACAGAAGGTTGTGTCAATAATTTGATAATAAATATGATGATAAATATTAAAGAATGGTTAAATCGATTTCCTTTTGAAAATTATTGGTGGATATATTTCTTAAGTATTTTTATGTTTTCGGAAATTATTAAGATAGTATTAAGAAAAGTTTTAACTTTTATATATCGCATTTTATTATTAAATTTTAATTTTATTTTTAATATCCAAGAATACAAAAATAAAGATAATCAAAATCCAGAATTAAACAAAAAGATAGAAGTTCCTAAATTTTCTATAAAAAATCAATTACCAAATGAATTATATCAAGATAAAAATTTAACGTTAATAGAATTGAAAATGTTAGAAATTAATCAAAAAGAAAACGAAAACAAACATAAAGAACAAGCTTTTCGTCTTGAATTAAATCAATATAAAATGGAAACTAAAATAGAATTACAACAACAAAAAAATTATTTCGAACAAGAAATGCTTAAACAACAGATAAAAAATTTAGAAACAGAATTATTAAAAATTAATGCAGAATCAAAAATTTATCATGAAAATGCATCAATAAAAAAAGATTTAACAAATAATAATTTAGGAAATAATAAAGATTTATCTCAAAATGTATTAGAAAATATAGATTTAACATTTATCGATGAAGCACTTAAAAAACAAATACCAGAAAGTTTAAAAAAAATTTTCGATAAAATGGAAAATTTTGCTGAAATACAATTGTTTATGTTAAATAATATGCCTATAGAAAATTATAATAACTTTTCCAATGTATCCCATTCTTATTATGACTCCAAAAATAAAGCTTTATACATAGATCCCAAAGATTTAATATTTGTTAAATCGTTATTAATAGAAAAACAAAAACAATTTAAACAAATAAAACAATAATTTTAAATTTATTTTTATTTTCATTAACATTGAATATATTTTTTTATTATAATCATGTATAATATGTAATGTTATTAAATTATTTTATATTTCGAATAAAAAATTTAATAATATTTTGTGGCGGTTGTGGCGAAATGGTTAACGCATCGGCTTGTGGCGCCGACACTCGTGGGTTCGATCCCCATCATCCGCCCCAAATTTAATGAAATCAAAATTAATCAAATTAATTTTATTTTTTTTATATCGAAGGCCCATAGCCAAGTGGTAAGGCAACGGACTTTGACTCCGTCATTCGTTGGTTCAAATCCAGCTGGGCCTGCCATAATTTTTATTTTTAATAAAAATTATTAAATTTGTTAATTTTGTTTAAAAAAAATAAATTTGTCATATTGCGGGTGTGGCGAAATTGGTAAACGCACTAGACTTAGGAGGGCGCTAGTTCGAGCATAAATTAAAGAGGTTTTTTTAGGCCCCTCACTTTTATGGTAATAAAAGTACTTCAATGAATTAACCTGAATTCGAAAGAATGCAAGGGAAAATAGCATATTCATAAAATGTTTAGTATAAAAATAAAATCGTTAACTTTTAATATTTATTAAAAATTAAACTAAACATAAGAAGAAGATAAAATAAGGTTGAATATATAATTAAATGAAGAGCAAAGAATGGTGGCTTCTAGTTCTAAAGCTTTAGGGAAGGTTAAACGATATATTCCAAAATACCTAAATAGATAATGAAATAATTACTAAAAAGATCCTAAAGTAATTATAATTACCAATAAAGAATAAAATATTTATTCAATTATCTACACCAAGGTAAATTTAATTATTTTTACCTATTATAAGACTCCAACCGCTATTTATCATTAAGCCGAGAATTTATAGCTACCTAGGAAAACCTAAAATTAATTAATCAAGGTTGCAGAGCTGACATAGTAGTCGGAGGGTTTTGTCCTCTCAGGGAAAATAGGAAAACTATTTACAAGGCGAAGGGAAGCAGAAAGATTAAAAAATAATAAAAATATTTTTTTGTTTTTTTATAAAACAATTTATAAATGCGCAATATAAATTAAATAAAAAAATATATTTTTTGAATCTAAACAAATAAAACAATTTTATTATGTTGAATTCGGAAAGCCGGATGCGTGGAAACATGCCTGTCCGGTTTGGATGGGGGCTAACCAAATATAATAAAGGTTTTCTATCCATATTCTAGCGCTTTAGCTTGCAGGTTCGAGTCCTGTCACCCGTACCAAATATTTTATTTAGGGATATGATGTTAATGGTAGCATAATGGTCTCCAAAACCATGAGTTCGGGTTCGAATCCTGATATCCCTGCCAAATTAAATATCAAAATATTGAAAAAAAATTTAACTTAAATAACATTTACTATTGTTAAATAAAAAAGAAGGCTTTATATAGCCTTCTTTTTTTTAATTATTTAGTTATTTTGATTTTTTTGAAATCTTGAGAAATTTATTTAAATTAAAAACTCATATTTTTGACAAAATCAAAAAATAAAATCTTCATCTTTTAAACTTTCGGTTTTCATTTTTTGATAACCATTACCTTTCATAGAAAAATAATCCATTGTTTTAGTTTCTGTATTTAATCCATTTAAAATAACAGGATTAATTTCTTCATAAGGAAAGAATTGTTCAAATCCTAAATTTAATAAAGCTTTATTAGCGTTATAACGTACAAATTTATTAACATCATCTATTAAAGTTTTTTCTTGATAAATTTCTGAAGTTAATAATTTTTGTTCTTGATATAATTGAAATAAAAAATTTTTCAACCAATTATATAAACTGTTTTTTTGTTCTATGTTAAAAGTAGAATATAAATGTTTAGCTAATCTGCCAGTATAAACTCCATGAACACTTTCATCACGAATAATTAAATTAATTATCTCTCCAGCTTGCATTAATTTACCTTGTCCATAAAAATACAAAGGATAATAAAAACCACTATAAAATAACCAAGTCTCTAAAAAGACTGAAGCTACCATAGCTTTCCATTTTATTTGGCAAAATTCATAACTATTATAATAAACAAAATTATTTTTATTAATAACTATTTTTTGATCTAGCATTTCATAAACATTAATAATTAAATTTAAAATATTCTGTAAATTTTTTTGTTTTATACCCCAAGAAAATAATTCATCAATTTCATTTTTATTCAAAAAAGTCATGAAAATATTAGAATAACTTTTGGCATGAACAGCATTTTCCATAGCTCCCATAAAACTAAGAGTAGCTTTTTTTTGATGCTCTTCAGGTAAACAAGCTCTAACTAAAACAGGCATGCCGATATCTCCTTGATAAGTATCTAAAAAAGTTAAAACTAACAAATTACGAGAATAAGTTTGTTGTTCTTCGGGAGATAAAGTGTTCCAAATATGCAAATCACTTTGTAAACTAATATCTTCTGGACGCCAAAATTGACTTAAATTTTGTTCATAAAAATGATGTGTAAATTCATCCTCTAAATTATTCCAATTAGCACCTTGATAAGTTATTTTTTTTAAATCCATATATTAAATTCATTCCTATCTTTTTTAAAAATTATTAAAATTTAAAAAAATTCAAAGCAAATCTAATTGCTTTTTATAATTATATAATTCTAAAAATTTAAACATTATTTATAAATTATTTTTAATTAATATCGATATCCTTCAAAATAATCGTTTATAAGTATAAGTTGTAGAAACAGATTAGTTTATTAACTCTAATTAGCTTCTTAGATCATTTCCGGATTATCCTTAGAACCATTCGGTGGAGACATCATTTTGATTAAATACTTCGTCGCAACTCGCTTTTAATAACTGCTATAATTCTTGAGAGTTTCCTTTTAAGAACCATTCTTAGCCTTACAGGGTTTTATCGCACTGGTGATTGGTAAAATCACACGATATTTAGACCTCTTTGGTATCCGCATTCAAATTATAATATTGACGAATAGATAATTCTAATTTATTTGCAATATCTGAATTTTTCATCAAAAATTCTCGAGCTTTTTCTCTACCTTGACCAATTTGTTTTTCATTATAACTATACCACATACCATTTTTTTTGATTAAATTTAAACTTACTGCTAAATCTAAAATTTCACTAATTTTAGAAATTCCTTTACCATATAAAATATCAAAACTTACAGTTTTATAAGGGGGACAAACTTTAGATTTAACAATACGAACATTAGTTTTTACTCCAATAACCTGATCATTATCTTTAATTAATTCTGAGGTTTTTCGAACATCTAACCTAACAGATGTGAAAAATTTTAAACCTTTTCCCCCGGGAGTGATTTCATTATTACCAAAAGTAATTCCTACTTTTTCTCTTAACTGATTAATATAAATCAAAATAGAATTTGATTTAGAAACAATATAACTTTGTTTTCTTAAAGCTTGATTCATCATTCGAGCATGTATACCTACATAAGAATCACCAACTTCACCGTTTAATTCTGCCAAAGGAGCCAAAGCAGCTACAGAATCTACTACTACCAAATCAACAACATTTTTTTGTATCAAAAAATTAGCAATATTTAAAGCATTTTCTCCGGAATCAGGTTGTGATATTAACATGTTATCTACATCTACTCCTATATTTTTTGCATAATTAATATCTAAAGAATTCTCAGCATCTATAAAAGCAACAAGACCTCCAGATTTTTGAGCTTCTGCTATCACATGCAAAGCTAAAGTAGTTTTACCAGCACTTTCAGGTCCGAAAATCTCTATAATCCTACCTTTCGGTAAACCCCCAATAGACAAAGCTATATCCAATCCTAAAGAACCAGTTGAAATAGATTCTATAGGTTCTACTTTATCGGAATTCATCTTCATAATGCTGCCTTTTCCGAACAGTTTTTCTATTTCGCTAATAGTTTCTGTTAAAGGAGGTTTTTTAAATATTTCTTTACTCATTTATTAAACACCTCTTATATAATTTTACTAAAATTAATCATAATTATAAAAAAGATAAAATTTATAATAATTTAAAAATAAATTAATTTAAAATTTTTTAAAATATAATCTATACCAGAAGTAATAATGATAAAAATATTTAATACTAAAATAATATTAATAATAAAATACATTTTTAGATTATATTCTGGAAATAATTGATACAAAATATGTTCTAATTGAGCAGATAAAAGCATTATAATAATAGAAATAAAATTTAAAAAAGTTTTTAATTTACCGCCAAAAGAAGAAGTAATAATATGTTTTTTTTCAAAAGCTAATAGTCGAATTCCCATAACAATAAAATCTCTTATAATAGTAACTATCAAAAAACTAACAACATAATTAACAATTTTTTCATTATCTTGATGTAATAAATGATTATTTTGGCATAAAATAAGTAAATAAAATGAAGAAATAATAACCAATAATTTATCAGCTATAGGATCAAAAAATTTACCAAAAATAGTTGTTTGACAAAATTTTCTTGCAATAAACCCATCTAAATAATCAGTTATAGACGCTATTATAAAAATAATATTAAAATAATTTTTAAAAATTTCTATTTCATGTTTTAATAATTTTAAATATAAAAAAGGTAACATACAAAAAACTAAAAAAATACGAAATATTGTTAATAAATTAGCTGTTTTTTTAATTATATTTTTCATATTCTAATCATCTTTCTGAGGAGACAAAATAAATAATTCAAAAATAAAAATTTTCATAATTAATTATATTTTATATCTTGAACTATTTATCTCCAATGAATAGTAAATTTATCGTAATATTAGTTATTTTTTTATGTTATTTACAAAAAACACAAGAAACATAGTTATTTCTCCTTTTTTTAATATAATTAAAAATTAAAAATTTCATTTTTATTACAAATTAAATTATAATTGCATATTTTTTCATAGTTTTGTTTAAAATACTTTATCAAAAATATTGCAAATTTTTTATTAAATACAAAGCAATATTCTAATTTATATTTTTATGCACAAAACTTTTAATTTTTGATTACTAAAATTAAAAAACATTTTATTTTTACATTTTTATGAATTATAACATAGATATCATATAAATAAATTATTTGAGTTTTAATCTCAGAATTTGTCTTTCTGACATTTAGTAAAAACGCCTTTTCCTCTAAATTAGAAGAACAATTTTTAAAATATCCGAATTTCAATAATTTACCTTCTCTCGAAGAATGAACTTGGCATTACCACTTGTTAATTTTTTATTTTTATTATTCTATATTTCTTGCATTAATTAAATATCTTGTTAATATGTTGATTCGTTCTTTTTTAAATGAGAATTCCTAAATAATAAAAGGATTTCTATCTATAACTCTATACCAAATTCGTATCACTTAGGATTTGATTAATTTTTAATGAGGAAGAATTTGGTTTATTTATTAGACATAATTCGCATCTATCCACTATTAATCTTATTTTATTAACAAAAAATCATAGTTAATAATTTGAGAATATTTTGAAATATTAATTGTTTTAATATACTAAATTCCTTGAGAT
>NZ_JAOSIM010000007.1 GCF_030586805.1 Candidatus Phytoplasma fabacearum | reverse complement strand
AGAAGTCGCTTTATCCTTGGGCCTAATGACTTTAAACTCATTATTAGTTAATTTAATAACTGACCTTTAGGATTCTCCCAGTTACGCTAAATATCTACCTTGATTCCTTAGGCGAAGTAACCATTTTATTAATGGTGAGATTCCAGGTTTGTTAATTGATAAACTATCCAATACAGTTCTTTTTAATATTGATAGTCTCTGGACTGTCTAGATTTCGATAGTTTTCAGAACAGGTTCGAGTATCACATCTACTTATCTTCTTAGGCCATTTCAGGCTTATCCTTAGAACCATTTGGTGGCGGTATCTTCTTGACTAACTACTTCGTCGCAACCCGCTTTTAAGAACTGCTATAATTCTTTATTGTTTCCTTTAAAGAACTGTTCTTATCCTTGCCAGTGTTTATCGGCACTGGTTATTGGTTAGATAACACGATATTTAGGCCTCTTTGGGCGCCCAGAACTCCCTCGTGATAATTTTAATAAAATAGTTTCTGCTAAAATCGGGATAGAATAGTTGAGTTTAATAATGAATTTATTTCATTATATATTCCAAGCCAGCCCCCCACAGAACCGGACAAGCAAGTTTCCAAGCATCCGGCGCCTAATATCTGATATAAGATATTGAAACTCTTTCGCCATGTAAAGGTTATTATCCTTCGCCGTGATCAGGTTCTTCTAAAATATTCCAATTCCAGAATTAAACTGACGACTACTCTAAGTTTCGCTTTTCCCTTGGGTCAGCTACTAGCTGTTTTAAGATTTTTTTAACAATCTACCTTTAGGGAGATCGAAGTTACGTTATAATTCTACATGAAGTTTTAGGCGCGGTTTACAGTTACTTTAAAACTGAGGCTATTATTTAAACTTTATATTAAATAATAAGAGTCCTTTAATTTGCCAATTTAATGGCTGCTTGGGATGATACAAAATTCAAAATGATTAATAATTTTGTTCCATTAAAGCTTTTCTCGGATTAAATAACAACTTACCGAGTCTAGGTTTATTATTACGACGCTTTTTAACCGCTTAGGGACTTACACCTTCTCCTTGACTTCTGGTCTGGCAATAACTTTTTGGTTAGTTGTTTCACCTCATTTTGCTTTCGTGCTTTTGCTGTTATTAATTACTCTTTCAAGATAATTAATCAAGCCCACTTTTCAGTGTTTACGTGACCTTTAGGAATCATCCGTTCCCAAATAATTTGTTAAATTACAGAATTATATGTTTCTTTCGCGCCCTCATTTAAATGATGAGCTGTAACAATATAACGAGTTTTATATTGAACAGCTATTTTTTGCAAATATAATTTCCGAGTTAAACTAGCTTGATTTTGAAAATTTTTATTTTCCAAACTTAATTCGAAATAATAAAAAGGTATTTTACGTAATTGACAATATTCATTTACTAAAACTTTATCCTTATAAGATCGTTCTCGCTTTAAATGATTAAAATGAACTACAATTATTTGAAACTTTCTAGAATATAAATAATCTAACAAGGTCATAGAATCAACACCACCACTAACCGAAATGACATATTTATATTCTTTTTTTAATGTAATAGCTAATGGTAATAAAAACATAAATTTCAATTATCTTCCTTAGATAAAAATGATAAATTTAAAATATTTAATTGTTTTTGAGTTACAGTAGAAGGGGTCTGCAACATCAAATCTTGAGCTGTTTGAGTTTTAGGAAAAGCAATAACATCTTTAATATTATCTGTATCAGTCAATAACATAACAATTCTATCTAAACCTAAAGCAACACCGCCATGAGGAGGTGTACCGTACCGCAAAGCTTCTAAAAAAAAACCAAATTGTTTATGCATTTCTTCTTCAGAAAAACCTAATTTATAAAATATTTTTTTTTGGTAATTATATTGATAATTTCTTAAAGAACCACCGCCAATCTCATAACCATTCCAAACTAAATCATATGCGCATGCTTTTGCCTCATGAGGATTTTTATCCAAAGTTCGATAATCTTCTGGTTTAGTAAAAGGATGATGCATAGCTTTATATTTATTTTCTATATCATCAAAAATCAATAAAGGAAAATCTATAATCCACAATAAAGATAATTTTTGAGGATTAATCAAATTTAAATCTTTCGCTAATTTATTTCTTAAAAAACCTAAAGATTCATAAGTGTTATAAGATTTTCCCATAGATAAATCAAATATAAAAAAACAATATTCATTATTTTTTAAAAAATTTAATTCTTTATTTAAAGCATTAACAAAATTACCTTTAATTTTATCATCAATTTTAATCAAATAATACAAATCTAATTGATATTGATTTTTAATCCAACTACAATATTGTAAAATGGTTTTTTTATTTAATACTGATTCTCGCGATAAAATAAATTTAATACCTAAAATATGAAATTTATTAATAATTTCTGGATATATTAATGATAAATTAAAAAAATTCGTGAAATTTTCTATACATAAATCAAATCTTAAATCAGGTTTATCAGAACCATATTTTTTCATAGCTTGGTCATAAGTTAATTTCAAAAAAGGCTTCTCTATTTCATAATTTTTAAAATTTTTAATCAAAGATATCATAATCTTTTCTACTAAATTCATAATTTCTTCTTGAGACCAAAATGAAATTTCTATATCAACTTGAGTAAATTCCGGCTGACGATCTGATCGTAAATCTTCATCACGAAAACAACGTGCTATTTGAAAATATTTTTCAAATCCAGCAATCATATATAATTGTTTAAATAATTGCGGAGATTGAGGTAAAGCGTAAAAAGATTTAGGATACAAACGCGAAGGTACTAAATAATCCGAAGCTCCTTCAGGTGTAGATTTCGCTAATATAGGAGTTTCTAACTCAAAAAAACCCTGAGATATTAAAATTTGACGTATATTTTGAGTAATATAATGTCTTTGTAATAAATATTTTTTTTGTTTTTCTTTTCTTAAATCCAAATAACGATATTTTAATCTGTGGCTTTCATTGCTAGTGTTTTTATCTTCCACTAATAAAGGTAAAGGTTGTGATTCTGATAAAATATACAATTGGTTAATAATAATTTCGATGTCACCAGTTTTTAAATTAGGATTTTTATTAATCCTTTCTACTACCAAACCTTTAACTTCGACAACAGTTTCTATTGGTATTTTAGATATTTCGGAATATTGCTTATGGTTTTGTTCTATAACTAATTGTATTAATCCCGAAAAATCTCTCAACATTAAAAATATTTTATTGCTTAAATTGCGTTTACGAGCAATCCAACCTTTTAAAAATACTTGTTCACCTTGATTTTTTAAATCAATTTCATTATTATTATAGCTATATTTGCTCATTATGATTAATAAAGTTAACTCCTTCTTTTTAAAAAAGTAATAATATTATTTAAATTAACATTATAAATTATTTTGGTAGTAGTATTTTTAACTGTTAAAAAACTATCTTTTAATTCTTTAGCGCCTATAAAAATAAGATAATTAGGTTTTAATTTTAAAGCTTGTTTAATGCATTTAGTTAAATTAATTCCATCATCAGTATTATAAATAATTTCAGCATTAATATTATTTTGACGTAATTTTTGAATTAATATAAAAGCTTCATAATTAACTGAATAATCTACCGACAAAACACATACATCTAATAGTTTAAAATTAATATTTTTCCAAAAATTATTATACTGTAAAGCTATCATTAATCGTTCTATACCAATAGCAAATCCTATGGCTTTAATCATTTTTTTACTTCCAAAATGACAAATTAAATCATTATAATTACCACCACCACCTAAAATTAATTCAAAAGGTTCTTTGTTAGGTATTGGCAATGCAATTTCAAAAACTATATCCGTATAATAATCTAAACCTCTAACTAAAGTTGGATCTATGAAAAAATTAATATTTTCTTTTTTTAATAATGACAAAAATATTTCAAATTTATGTTTAAGAGATGAATCTAAAAAATTTAAAATTAATGGCGCTTGTTTTAGAAAAATTTTTTTTTGGCAAATTTTACAATCAAAAATCCTTAAAATATTAAATTTTTTACGTTTCAAACATAAAGAACATAAATCTGATGAAAAATTTTGTAAATAATCAGAAAAAATTTTAATAAACTTTTGACGTGTTTGTGCATTACCCAAATGATTAATTTTAATTTGTGCCTGAGGTAAATTAAAGAAATCTAAAATTTCTTTAACTAAACACAAAATTTCTAATTCTGATAAATCATGATAATTACCTAACATTTCGATGCCTATTTGGTGAAATTGACGATATCGACCATATTGAGGTCTTTCATATCTAAAAAAAGGACCACAATAATAGAATTTATAAATATTATCGAAATTATAAAGTTTATTCTCTAAATAACTACGAACGATACCAGCTGTTCCTTCCGGTCTTAATACAATGTT
This sequence comes from Candidatus Phytoplasma fabacearum, assembly GCF_030586805.1. GTDB lineage: Bacteria > Bacillota_I > Bacilli_A > Acholeplasmatales > Acholeplasmataceae > Phytoplasma > Phytoplasma fabacearum. The sequence goes on along the minus strand of NZ_JAOSIM010000007.1, from coordinate 13,935 downwards.
TCGGCCTTTTTTATCTAAAAATTGATAAGTTTCTTTTTTTACCATCTCAGATTGAGGTGTAGCATGATAAAAAATATCTCGATACTCTAAAATAGGGGTACGTATTTCTCGGAAATGATACTTCTCAATAATTTTTTTTAAATTTTGTTCTATAAATTGTAAATGTAACATTTCTTCTTGAAAAAAATCTTTAGTACCTTTAATTTTCTTAATATTCATAGTTAATTTTAATATTCCTTTGAAATCGTAATTACATACAAAAAAAACATGAATCAAATTATTATAAGTTATTTTTTTTATATTTCGAACCATAATAATAATTTAATTATCAATTTTATTATTTACACGTATTGACGTTTTTTATTTTTATAATAAACTTCTTTAATCATCCCTGCGCCTAAACAAATATCTTCGTAATAAAAAGCACATATTTGACCTGGAACTACTGATTTATTTTTTTTAAAAAAAATCCTTAATTTTTGATGATTAATCCAATAAACTTGTACTTTTTGTTCGGGTTGTCGATAACGAAATTTCGATTTTAAAACCATAATATTCGGATATTTAAAATATTTATAATCTCTCCAAATAACATTAATAATTAAAGCAGAATCACTATATAAATAGATACTTTCAGCATTTTGATCCACATAAAGAGTATTAGTAGATAAATCCTTACCGACCACAAACCAAGGAGATGAATTATAAGATGTATTTCCTAAATTTAAACCTTTGCGTTGTCCAATAGTATAATAATGAACCCCTAAATGTTTTTTAGGCAAAACATTGCCCTTTATATCTTTGATTAAACCTTTATTAATCGGTAAATAATTTTGTAAAAAAGCTGAAAAATTTCTCTCTCCAATAAAACAAATACCTGTTGAATCTTTTTTATTAGCTGTAACTAAATTTTCTTGATAAGCTATTTTTCTTACTTGCGTTTTAGTTAATTCACCTATAGGAAATAAAATTTTAGTTAATTGATGTTTTTTCAATTGAGACAAAAAATAACTTTGATCTTTATTTTGATCTTGAGCTTTTTTTAAAATTTGATTTTTATTGATACATTGAAGACGCGCATAATGACCCATGGCAATAAAATCCGGTTTAAAATGACGATTTACATAATCAGAAAAAATAGCAAATTTAATATAATTATTACATAAAACATCAGGATTTGGAGTTAAATTTTGATTAAAAAGCTCTAAAACATAAGAAAAAACTTGATCCCAATATTCTTGAGAAAAATCAACAAAATGACAATTAATATGTAATTGTTCAGCAATTTTTTGAGCATCTTGAAAATCCTTCATTTGAGGACAAATAGATTTTTTAAGGAAAGGATTACCTTTAATATCATAATTTAAACCACTATCCCAGTTACGCATAAAAACACCTTCAACTTCATATCCTTCTTTTTTTAAAAGAAAAGCAGATACACTGCTATCAACGCCACCAGATAAGCCAATAATAACTTTTTTCTTCACAATACTATTTTTTATTTTTACTGGACATTAAAGTTAAAAATTTGACATTAAATTTAGATATGAAATGGGTTTCTGCTCGTTCTAACAAACTATTTTCGAAAATTTTTGGACCTGAAGATATATAATTTCTTTGATTTTGATTTTGATAAAAACTTTTCAAAGTGTGATAAGTTAAATCTAAACTATTTTCTATATTGATATCAAATGTTTTTGTAAATAAAAAAGCAATTTTTTCCAAAGTTAAACTATATTTTAAATAATAATATAAAATAAAATCTTTTTGAATAACATTATCATCATTAGATCGCAAAATAGCTTTTTTTTGATAAAAAGATTTTAAATCAGGGAATTTCGAAAATATTTCTTTATTTAAATGAAAAAAAACTAATTCTGTTATTAAAGTATCTGATAATCCGATATTGAGATTAAAATTTACATCAAAATTATATAAACTTTTTGTAAACCTTCCTAAACTAATATCAGATAAATTATGATTTTCTAAAAAAATATTAATCTCTTTATGATTAATAAAATTCCAATTATGATTAACTATATTAATATTTTCATTATCATATAATGAATCATCATAATGTGATAATAAAGATGAATATTTGTGGTAATTCTTAATACCTATTTTTTTTAAAAAATCTTGTATTAAATTGAGAAAAACAATATCCGAATCATCTATAAAAATATTTAAATCATTAAATTTTTTATTATTTAATTTAAAACTTTGAATTGCTACTAACAAATTTATTAAATCATTTAAATTAGGACTTATAGATAAAAAAATTTTGCTATTAGGATAAGAAGATAATTTGTTACATAAAAATAAACATTGCAAATGATTAGATAAGGTTAAATTATCATTTAATTCAGATTCACTTATAAAAGGTTTAATGCTCCATTTTTTTTCAAAAATAAAATCTTTATCTTCGTTTAAGACAAAATAAGATTTCGCAATTATTATTTTTTTAGATTCTAATATTTGATCTGAATAAGTAGTATCTATTAAACGTTGATGTTTAATAAAATCTATACAAATATCTATAATTAAACTTGTTTCTGAATCAAAAATATCTTTTTCTCCTATTAAATTTCCTAAAATAGCAGCTATTTTATGGTTAGAAAACACAACATCATTAGACATTTCGCTTTTCATACCATTACTAACATAAAAATAACCTCCAATTTGTTTACGAGAATGATTGATAACTGCCATACGACGTAATTGTGCTTTACCTAAATGTTCTGTAGAAGCAGATAAATTAAAAATTAAATGCGCTCCTTTTTTAATTAATAAATCACTAGGTGAGTTAATAGTCCATAAATCTTGACAAATTTCTACTCCAAAACATACATTATGTAATTCATTAACAAACAAAATACTACCGAAAGGAATTTTTTGATTTAACAAAATAATTTCTTGTGCCTCAGGAATAATATTACCAGAAGTAAACCATCTTTTTTCACGAAATTCTTCATAATTTGGAATAGTATATTTAGGAACAATTCCTAAAATTTTTTTTTGTTGTATAACAATAGCTACGTTAAAAATCATCTCTTGCCAAACCAATGGCATTCCTAAAATATAAATACCTTTGAAAGAATTTTTTGTAATAATATAATTTAAAGATTTTACAATATTATTATTAAAATCATTTTCAAAAAAAAAATCACCAGCCGTATAACTACTTAAACATAATTCCGGAAACACCACAAAACTAGCTTTGCTTCTTGCTAAAACATTTAAAATAATATCATTATTTTCATCAAATTTTCCTAAATTTAAATCAGGGTTGGTTAATTCAATTTTTAAAAATCCATTCTTATACATTTTTTTATTTTAAGTCATTAACCTTTCTAATAAAATAATTTATATTATTATTTTATTTAATATTAATAATTTAAATTTTTATTATTTTCAACTAAATTAAATTTAACTTTTTTATCCATAATCCAACCCATAATATAAATAGATAATAACGATAATAAAATTCTTATCATAATTTCCGAAAACATATCAAAAAAATTTATTTGATCAAAACTTTCCAAAATAGATGATAAAAATATTAAAACACCATCAGTAATAAATAAAGAAATTTTAAAATTCATTCCATAACAATCTTTTAAAACTTGTTGAAAAACATCCATACCTCCCGTAGTAAAACCTAATTGTCTAATATTAGCTTGAGTAAATCCTACTAACAATCCACCTAATATAGATGCAACACATAATCTCCAATATTCATTATCCCATACTAACAAACGATTTAAAAAAATTGTCGAATCACCTAATATATAAGGCAAAAAAAACATTACTATCATTAGAATAATAGCTAAAATAGCACTTTTTAATATAAATTTTTTACCAAATATTTTATATCCAATAATTATTGCTAAAATATTATAAAAAAACATAAAATAAATCATTATTTTATCTGAAATAAAATAAGGATTATTTGTGAATAAATTACATAAACGCGAACTTGTTAAAGCTAATCCATCAGTTCCACCTACATTTAATTTACTACCTAAAGTAAATACAAACATAGTTATTGCTAAAATAATATCATTAAAAACAAGTATTAACCATTTATGAAGATTATTATGATAAAATTTTCGATCTCTCTTCATATATTTTTATTTTGTATCCTTTTTGAACAAAACATTTTAAATTAAATTGAATTTAATTAATTATCGCTCCTTAAAAAAGCGTTGATGAAATCATCTAACTCACCATTCATAATATCGATTATTTGAGAACTTTCGTAATTAGTACGATGATCTTTAACCTTTTGATAAGGGTGAAAAATATAACTTCTAATTTGCGAACCCCAACCAATTTCTTTTTGATCCGATTTCAAATTATTTTCTTGTTCTTTTTGTTTTCGCAAAGCTAATTGAAACAATTTAGTTTTTAAAATTTGTAAAGCTTTTTCTTTATTACGAATTTGACTTCTTTCATTTTGACAATTAACTACAATACCAGTAGGTAAATGTGTAATACGAACTGCCGAATCGGTAGTATTTACGTGTTGACCTCCAGCTCCGCTACTACGAAAAACATCTATTCTTAAATCTTGTTCTTGAATATCAACAGTAATTTCTTCATTAATTTCTGGCAAAACTTCACAAGAAGCAAAAGATGTATGTCTTTTAAAATTGGTATCAAAAGGTGATTTACGAACTAAACGATGTATACCTCTTTCAGATTTAAAATATCCATAAGCATAAATACCTTTAATTAAACAACTAACAGATTTAATTCCAGCTTCTTCACCTGCTTGTAAATTTAAAATTTCTAATTGAAAATGTTTTTTTTGAGCATATTTTTTATACATCCTAAAAAGCATTTCGCACCAATCTTGAGATTCTAAACCGCCAGCACCAGAATGTAACATTAAAATAGCATTATTTTCATCATAAGTTTTATTCAATAAAACTTCAATTTCTAAACTTTTAATATCTTGTTGTAATTTTTTTAATTCTAAAATTAACCAACTTAAATTTTGTTGATTATCTATTTCCTCACTTGATGATAATAAAGTTAAAGCTTGGTGTTGTTTTTGTAAATTAGTAAAATGATTAATTTTATTTTGTAATTGACTAAATTTTTGAGTAACACGAGCAGCTTCTTGCGGATTATCCCAAAAATTCGGTTTTGCCATTAATAATTTACAAGATTTAACTTGTTCTAATAAATTTGGGATGTCTATTTTATGTTCTAAATTAAATAAAATAGATTTTAAATTATTTAAAATTTGATGAAATTCATATTTTTCCATTATAAAAAGTTATCCCCTCTGGAAATTATATTTTTGTAATTAATCCCAAGGTTTTTTAATATATTTTTTAGTTTTCATTTTAGGTTTATCATTTAATTGTGATGATTCTATAGAATTTAAATCATGAAACAAATCTAAATCTTCAAAAAAATTTGATTTTAAAACAATTTTGGTAATATCTTGAGAAATATTTTTAATCATACGATTAAAAAATTTTTGACCTTCTTGTTGATAAACGATTAAAGTATTTTGTTGCCCATAACTTAAAAAATTAATACTTCTTCTTAATAAATCCATATCATTAATATGACGTTGAAATTTAATATCAATATTTTTTAATATAATTAATCTAATAATGTTGAAATACTGTTGTATATCACATTCGGAAAATTGTTTTTTTTGTAGTTCTAAAATATGACGAGCTTTATTCAAAATAATTGATTCTATTTTAGAATAAGCTAAATTGGTTTGTTTATTATCTTGAAAATCTAATTCTGTTAAAATGTTTTTGGGAAAAAAATTAATTTCAAAACATTTAATTAATTCTTCTATAATACTTTTTTGATCTAATTTTTGATATTTTTCTTGTTTCATTGAATTAAAAAAATTTTTTATTTTATCTTTCAAAGTTTTATCCATGATATTAAACAAAATATTTTCAATTTTATCGGAAGATAAAATTTCTTTACGTTGTTTGTAAATAATATCTCTTTGTAGCTGTAAAACGGAATCAAATTTTAAAACAAATTTACGATATTCAAAATTGGAAGATTCTATTTTTTTTTGTATGTTTGTAAATAAATTAGTTAAAAAACGAGAAGAAACTGAATTATTTTGTTGTTTATTACTATATTGTAATAAAGTAACTAATTTACTAACTTTATCAGAACCAAAACGTTGTATTAAATCATCTTCTGCGGAAACGAAAAATTTAGTATAACCAGGATCACCTTGTCTACCAGAACGGCCACGCAATTGATTATCAATTCTTCGTACTTCATGTCTTTCTGTTCCTAAAACAGCTAAACCACCTAATTCTGCAACACCTTCTGCTAAACGAATATCTGTTCCTCTCCCGGCCATATTGGTAGCTATAGTTACAGCGCCTTTTTGACCAGCTTTAGCTATAATTTCAGATTCTTTTAAATGATTTTTAGCATTTAAAATTTCATGAGATATTTTATTTTTTTTTAAATATTTGGAAATTTGTTCTGACACTTCGACACTTACAGTACCTATTAAAATTGGTTGTTTTTTAGCATGTCTTATTTTAATTTCTTCTATTAAAGCTTTCCATTTTTCTTTTAAAGTTAAAAAAACCAAATCAGGAGCATCTTCGCGAATCATTTTTTTGTTAGTAGGTATTTGAATAACTTTCATGTTATATATACTAATAAATTCTTTTTCTTCGGTTTTAGCTGTACCAGTCATACCAGATATTGATTTATAATTACGAAATAAATTTTGATATGTAATCATAGCAGATGTCTCAGTTTCTGCTTTAATAATACAATTTTCTTTCGCCTCTAAAGCTTGATGCAAACCGTCACTAAACTGTCGACCAATTAAAGCACGACCCGTAAATTGATCGATAATCACAATTCGATGTTCTTGTACCAAATAATCTTTATCTTTTTCCATAACAAAACAAGCTTTTAAAGCATTTTTTATAAAATGTAATAAAAAAGAATTTTGATTACTATATAAATTATTAATTTTAAAAAATAATTCTGCTTTGCGAATTCCTTCTTCGGTTAATTCAATAGTTTTTGATTCTAAATCAATCAAATAATGTTCAGATTTTAAAGATTTAGCAAAACGATCAGCATCTCTATAAAATTGAAGACCAGATTGTACATTATTAGAAATAATCAAGGGAGTTCTAGCTTCGTCAATTAAAATAGAATCAACTTCATCAATAATTACATAACCGTATTCGCGAGTCATTAAAACATTATTGATATTACTTTCCATATTATCTCTTAAATAATCGAATCCAATTTCGCTATTAGTAGAATATAAAATATCACAATTATAAGCTATTTTTTTTTCTCTAATAGATTTATTTTTAAGATTTAAACCTACACTTAAACCTAAAAAACGAAAAATATCTCCTATAACACCTTCTGCTTCGCGACGCGCTAGATATTCATTAACAGTTACAATGTGAACGCTATCACCTCTTAAAGCATTTAAATATGCTGGCATAACAGCTGTTAAAGTTTTACCTTCTCCAGTCTTCATTTCTGCAATATTTCCCTTATGCAAAACAATAGCTCCTAATAATTGGACATAATAAGGTGTTATTTTAGCTACTCTAGTAGAAGCTTCACGTACTAAAGCAAAAGCTTCAACTAAAATATTATCTAAAGACATACCATTTTTTAATTTTTGTTTTAATTTAAGAGTTTCTTTAGGAAAATCTTCATCTTTTAATTGAGACATCATATTGCTTAATTGATCAATTTTATCAGCAACTTTTTTAATTTTATTCAAATATCTTTTGGAAGGATTACGAAATTGTTTAACAAAGCCTAATATTGTTTTTGCATATTTTAATATCATTAGATTACAATCCTTTTTCGATTCCATAAATTTAATTTAATAAGTTTTTTCAAAAATATTTAATGAAGAAACAAATTTTTTATAATAATTGTATTTTTATATGAATGTAAATTTCAAACTTGTAATTTTAATTACAATTATATAAATGACAATTATAAATTTTATCCTATTAATTATATCAAAACTACTAAAAAAAATATATTTTAAAGTATAATGAATATTTTTATTTATTTCAAATATATTAAAATCTTTAAAAAATATCTTATAAAAAATAATAAAAATAAAAGAGTGCTTTTTTATTATTAAAAAAGCACTCTTAAAATAAATTACAACGAATTTCAATAATCATATTGATAAAAAAATTTAATTTTTATTTATTTTTATTAATTAAAATGTCTTTAATTTCTTTTAAAATTTTTAATTGTTCATGTTCAATAGAAATTTTGTTTTCATTTTGATTTTTTTTACTAAAATATTTAGAATAATATAAAACAATTAAATATAAAATAAATGAAACAGATAAAAAATCAAAAACATTTTGTAAAAAAATTCCATAATTCAAATAAATGTTATTTTTTAATTGCCAATTTAAAGTCTGCAAAGAAGCACCTGTATCACTAAAAAGATAATTAATAGGAGGCATAATTATATCAGTAGCTAAAGAACTAACTACCTTAGTAAATAACTGACCTAATATAAAAGCAACTGCTAATTGAACAATATTACCCTTACTAATAAAATCTTGAAATCCTTTTTTAAATTCTTTAACTTTATTTAAATTTATTTTTTCAGATGACATCTATAGACCTCTTTTTTATAAAAATTTAATATTTATAATTTTTAAATTGTAGTATGTATTTTATTTGGAGGATTAAAGAAATTATATTTAACAAAAAACAATTTAACAAATATAATAAAAAATTTTTAATTTTAACTTTAAATGAGAAAAATTTATATATAGTGAAATATCCGGATATATTTTAAAATAAAAAACTAAATATGTCAAACAATACTGATAAATAGAACTGTAATTTTTATTTTATTGATAAATTTTTATTATCGAAAATAAAATAAATTACAAAATATATATTAATTTCATTATTTTTTTAAAAAACAATTCTTACAAATATTTTAGTTTAGTAATTAAAATAAAATATAATATTAGCACAAAAATTAAAAAAAATATAAAATATTTATGAAAATAAAAAATAAACTTTATTATTGACAATATTTAATAATAAATTTTTTATTTTAATTTATAAAATTCATAAATTAGGAGATAATATCATGAACAATATTGAAATACAATTTACTGGTATCACATTATTTTTTATATTTTTATTTATATTATTCACATTTTTATTATTTTACTTGTTTTATAAATGGGGATATTTTTGCGGAATGAATGATAAAAATGTTATTTTTCCTGTAATTGTATCTTTTTTAATTGGATTTGGTGGCGGCATTCTTTTTGTAGTTATAGGTTATCAAGTAGGTAGTAACGAAAAGAATAAAAACAAAAAATAAAACAATTATATAAATATTAGAGAAATGAAAAATTAAAATTTTATTAATAAATCTATTAAAAAATTAATTAAAACTTTAATCAAAATTAAAATAATACAGAGCGTTCTTTCGTGCTACACCCTATAAAAGTATTAAAATTAATAATCTGGTCATTATGATAAAGATCAACTTCTTTAGTTGATCTTTTTTATTTTTTATAAGAAATAAAAAAAATTCTTACTCTTATCTTTTTTAATTTATTGAACCAATGCACTTTTCCGTTTTTTAGACATATTTTAATTTAAAAATCGCTCTTTAAAACTAAAAATTAAATAGATAATTCCATATCTTTTTAAACTAACCAAGTAATTTTTATTACACTTAAAAAGTATCTAATTTTTTTCATAATTTGCTAGTTTTAAAAGATCTTTTTATAAATATTTTATCCCTACAATATTATAGTTAGATAAAAAAGTTAAAAACTCATAAAGAAAATAAAAAAAGAATATTTAACCTTATTTTATCATGTTATTTAAAGTTATTTAAAAAAATGTACAGTAAAACAACCTCTTATTAAGAAGATTTCGAGTTTATTATCGATAATTAATATTTATCTAAAAGTTTGAGAATATTTTACAGGATATGAATTATTTAATTTATATAATTTTAAAAAAATATTCATCTAAATTTTATATTTATGTATTTTAAATTATTTTTAAGATACATCATTTATATTTTTGCATCAAAATTTTAATAAATCTATTTTATTTTTTAATAAAAAATAAAAAATGATTTTTTTAAATAAAAAAACAAACAAATCAATGTATAATACTTAGATTACGATTATAAATAATAAAAAATAAATACAAATTATTTTTATTATTTTTTAGAAAGAAAACAATCCAATTAATATTATGATAAATTTACACAAAAAACATTTTTTAATTTTAAGCATTATATTTTTAACAATTATAATAATTTTTATATATATTAAAAAAACGACAATTAATAATAATTATAAAACTGATATTTCTTTTCAAGAAGTTTCTAATTCTAATTTCGCAGAAAATATGAATTTAGAAACACAATCATCAATGCAAGAATTTAATTCTCAAGCAGAAAATAACCATAAAACTAATATTAATATTTATCAATGGGAAAAAATTAAAAATTATTTTTTAGAATCGGATTGCGATAATGTTTCTGAAATATCTTTTTTACCACTTAAAGATCAAGCTTTTATTAAAAATGAAAAAACAAAATTTAACATTAAAGAAAAAATAAAACAAAAACAAGATTTAATATCTAAATGGCAAAAATGGTTTGATTATAGCCAAATAAAAATAAATATTTTACAAAAAAAAATAAATTCTCTTCCTGATCCGCAAATAATAGAAGATGAATGTCAACAATTAACTACATCTGAAAATAAATCGAAGCAACATCAAATGCATACAAATAATAATATCTCAAATATAAATCAACAAATACAAATATATAATACTGACAAAACAAATCAACAATTACAACTAAAACGAACACAAATAAAAGAACAAAAAGAAGATTTTTATAAAGAAATCGAAAAGGAAAAAGAAAATCAAAAAAGATTGTCCAAAACAATGGATGAAATAGAAAAAAATCATTATAACGAAATTAAATATAACATTCAATATATTAAAAATAATTTTTATATCCAACAAAAGTAATGTAATTATTCTTGTATATTTATTTTAATCTTATATTTAAAAATTAAATTTAATATAATTTTATTTTAATTTAGAACTTTATTGCCAAAGTCAAGTTCGCTTATTTCTTGGTTTATTTTGACCTCAAATTATTATTTTATTATACTAAATACTTATTTAATAAAGCTTTTAATTTTTGAAATGATTACAAATAGGTCAAAAATATTTAATATTTTTAACCAAAAAAGCCAAATTAGCAAAAAACCCCACTTATTTAACAATGAATTAAATTTAAATAATTAATAAAACTGATAAGAATTTCCTTAAGAAGTTTTTTTATTGCATCGATAAAAATTAATAAAGCAAAAAAGAATATAAATTATGTTTATTAGTTTTCGATGATTAATTCTTTATTTTATTGTATTTGATGTCTTTTTTTACCAATTTGAATTCAACAGATAATCTTTTTTAAAAAAGAACAAAATAGAGATCCACAAAAATCATCTCCAGTTAAAGACACATAACAATTAACTCTCCCCAATTTAAAAGAATTATAATTATTTTCTTTAAAAAACATATTTAAATGTTTTTTAACACGAATAGTCACTTTTACTACTGATTTAATGGCTATTATAAGTATTTTTTTGTAAATTTGTTTAAAAAATTCAAACCTAATATAAAAAATGATAATTATTATCTTATAAGATCTTTTTAGGGGGGAGATTTTTTTTATACTTTAATTTATATCTTCAATGAATAAAAAAAATTAAATTGTCTTTGAAAGTTTATAAATATGGCAACAAAAACCAATCTCATCGAGTCTCTTCAATAATAATTAAACTAACGACAAATTAACTACCAATTATATCAAAAATTATAAAAAATAGTAAAAAAGATTAATTTCTTTATTATTTTTTTATTATTAAACGCAAAACCAAAAATAAACATACAATACAAAAATTAATAATAAATAAAATCAAAATTGTATTTATTTTGTAAAGATTATTTTCTATTCTTGAAGTTACTGTTGTTAAAAATTTTTTTATTTTTAAATGTAATACTTTGAAACTCAAAAAAATTACAGTTAATGATAAAATTGACAAAATTATTATAAAAAAGATTATTAAAAGCCTGAAAACATTATAAAAGATATCCAACATGAAATTTTTCCTTATTTCGTTATTATATAAAATTTTTACATAGAATAAATAATAGTAAAAACGTTTTTTATAATATAAAAAACATAATGACTTTATTATACCTTATAAATTTATTCAAAAACAAGAAAAATTTTATATTAAAATAACAGTAATATTTATCTCTCCAAATATTAAATTTTAATTTAATTAATAAATATTATTATTATATTCAGAATATATTTAATCTTATATTTTTAAATAATTGATGGAAGCAATTAATTTTATAATTCACCATTTTTATTATAAAAAAATTAAAATTCTTTAATTTCTTAATTATTGTATTAAAAAAGATTTAATATTATATTAAAAATATTATATTAAAATAATTATAAAAAAATTTAAATAAAAATAAACAAAAATATTTATAATATTTTTAATTGAGAATTTTGAATAATTAATATATTTGGATTTCCTTTCTTGTATTTATAGCAATTCTTAAGTTTTTTTAAATAGAGAAGCGATCTCTAAAATAATAATAAATTTAAACAGTCTATTTTACGCCATCAATATACCAATTATCTTTAAACAAAATGGATTATAAAAACCAATTATTTTTGCCTTTTTCATTATAAAAAATGGTACTATTATATCATATTTTTTATCTAATTTATCAAATGTTCACAAATGGTAGCGAAGCAATTTGGTTTCTTTCGCGGAATTCAACAAAATTTTTAATTACTCAGTCTAAAAATTAAACCATTTTATTAATATTTTGTTTGAATTCTTCATCCTGATATATTTTTAGAAAATAAGCGGTAATAAAGATTTGCTATTATCATATTAATGTATTAAAAAAATTTCTTTAAATAATTGTTTTAAATTGTTCATATTATTAAAACTCCTTTTAGTTAATAAAAAATATTTTTTATTATTTTTTATTATTAATAGAAATAAAAAAAGACCCCCCCAAAAAAGGGTCTTAAAAAAAATAATAGTTTGTTTTAAATTTTATTTTTTAGAATCATCATATTTTTTAGAAGAAGAACCTGTTTTTTTAGACTTAAGTGCTTTTTCTTGTAATAAATTTAATATTTTTGAATCTGATAACATTTGAATGATTTTATTTCGATCTTCTTCAGAATAATTTTCCAAAGTCTTGTGTAATTCATAATATTGTGATACATCTTTTTTGGTTGTTTTTTCTTGTTTTTCAGAGAAAGAAATGTCTTTACCTTTATCATTTTTAGGAGCTGCCATAACTTGATGAATATTTATTAAGAAGAATGATCCTAAAAAACTCATTAAAAATAATGGTAAAAGATGTAATTTAGTTTTTATTTGCATCATTTTAACTTATAACTCCTTTGTAGTTATCCCTCAGCTGAGGTGATTTTGTAAAGAGAGTATAGAGAGTTTAAGATATTATTTTTTAATTGTAATTGTTCATCTTCATATCTTTCTTCTAAAATTCTTTTGTAATGTTCGGCATCAGATAACATTTCTTGGTAATCTTTTTTGTTTACTTCTAATTTATCAATTTTAATTTCGACTTGTCTTATTTCTTCAATAATAGCTTGTTTTTCTTCTTGGAATTTTTTGATTTTATCTTCGTTACCTTTTCTATCGATTTTGAATATATCAATTTCTTTCTCTTTGGTTTCTTGTTGTTCTTCTAATGGTGTTTTTTGTTTTTTAAAAGATTCTATTTGTGACAGAAGAGAATTTAATTGCGATTGGTGTTCATCGCATTCTTTTTGTTTTTCAT
>NZ_JAOSIM010000006.1 GCF_030586805.1 Candidatus Phytoplasma fabacearum | reverse complement strand
TTCGTAATAAATCTCATTTAAATAAATAGTATTTATTTAAATATCGTTAATATTTAATAATTTTATATAATATATAGAATATTATAATAAATAATAAAATATCATCTTCAGTTTTCAAAGAAGTAGTTAAACTTAAAATTACATGATCTTACTTAATATACATAGACAAAATAAACATAATTCAAGATTATTTTTTCCAAAGTATAAAGTAACACAATAATTGTAATTTAAAAAATTAATATTGTCAATATTTATTGGACATTTTATTTCCAAAAATTAAATTTATCAAAACAATAATTAATTATTCTTTTTAAAATCACTTATTATTTTAAATAAAGATTCTACAGAATTTGTATTAATAAAAACCTCTATTAATCGTTTAAAAAAACAAAAATTAGAAGTAATTAAATTAATATGTTCCGGATGCATTTTTTGCAAAACATATTGTGATAAAACCAAATTAGAGTCGTAACCTACGCCTATCTTTAATTTCATAAAATCTCGTGTTTTTAAAACATCTATAAGATTTTTAATACCATTATGACCACCATAATTACCATTTTGTTTAATTTTAAACTGACCTATATTTAAATTAATTTCATCATGAACTATCAAAACATTCGATAATTCAATCTGATATTTATCTATAATGTTTTTTACAGCTAAACCTGATAAATTCATATAAGTTTTAGGTTTGATTAATAAAAAATTTTGATTATCAATACAGCATTGATAAATTAAATTAAATTTATCATTTTTTATTTCAGTTGAAATAGATTGTTGAAATTCTTTTAATAAATAATCGATTAACATAAAACCCACGTTGTGAGGAGTAAAATGAAAATTTACTCCCGGATTACCTAATCCTACAATTAATTTATACATCTGAAACAATACTCCATTAAAATTTTTTGGATTTAAATTTATTAAATAAAAAGAAATAATATTCCAATTGTTTAAAAAATCAGACATTATATTTATAAAAATAAATCACATTAATCAATTATTTAATATTCATGATCTTAATTTAATATTATTTATAAATTTGTAAATAGTATCCATAATCAAAATGATTATAATACATAAACTTAAATATAAATAATGTTTGAAATTAATAAAAGTAGTGCCGAAAAAATTATTTAAAATAGTTGCATTTTGAGAAATCAAAATAAATAATATTAATTCACATAAAATTCCAATAAATAAAAGATTATTTTTTTTTGTAAAATTTTGCCAAAAATAAAATTTATCAGATCGACAAGCAAAAACATTACCTATTTGCGAAAAAATCACCGCACCAAAAGCCATAGTAGAAGCAAAAATAAACTCAGATTGTTGGGCAATCATTTTAAAAGGAATATTTTTATGCATTAAAGACCAACCGCCGTAATATAAAAAAAATATTAAAGCTAATATACCTTCTACAATGCCTAAAAAACCATAACTTCTTTTTAACAATTTAGCATCTAACAAATGATCTTTAGAAGTTCGAGGTTTTTGAGATAATAAGTTTTCTTCAGGTTCTTCCGCTCCTAAAGCTATAGCAGGTAATAAATCTGTAATTAAATCTATAGCTAAAATTTGCATAACAGTTAAATAAAGTGGTATTTTAAATAAAGCCATAAAAATAATTGGGAAAATTTGAGGAACATTAGAACAAAAAACATAACTAATAAATTTTTTAATATTAGCATAAATAGCTCTGGATTCTATTACTGCTTTTGGTATTGTAGAAAAATTATTATCTAACAAAATCATATCAGCAGCATTTAAAACAACATCTTTAGTATCTTTACCCATAGTAATACCAATATGAGCAGCTTTCATAGCTAAAATATCGTTAACACCATCACCAATAACTCCCACAATTTCATTATTTTTGACATATGCTTCAGTAATTTTCAATTTATGTTTCGGAGTGGTACGAGAAAAAAAAATTGGAACTTTAGTATTTAAAACTTTTTGCAGTTCTTTAACCGACATATTATCTAATTGAGAGCCATCAATATTTAAAAAATTATCATCTTTAATCAAACCCACTTTTTTACCAATTGAAATAGCAGTTGGGCCGTAATCTCCAGTAATAACCGTAATTTTTAAACCAGCCTTTAATAAATCTTCAACAGCCTGACGAACTTCTATTTTTGGAGGATCAAAATTAATTGCAAAACCTAAAAATACCATATTTTCTTCTTGATTTGATTGTTCAGATTCTTCTATTTTTTTATAAGCAATAGCTAAAATACGATAACCTTGACTAGATAATTCCTCATTACAACGAACAAAATAATCTTTATCATTATCTTTAAATTCACTAACTTTATTATTATTATACTGAAGATTACAACTATTTAAAATAACATCAGGAGCACCTTTAACAAAAAGGTATCTATTATTAATATCATAATATTCTTGAGATAAATTAAGAACTAAAACACTCATTTTTTTATTTTCTGAATTAAAAGGATTAATTTTATCAATAATAAAATTTTTACGAATATTTTGAATATTAAAACCATATTTAGTAGCTGCAATCAATAAAGCTGCTTCTGTAGGATTACCAATAATATTAATATTTTCCGAATTTGCATCAATTAAGTTAGCTTCCGAACACATAATAGTAGCTATTAACATCTTAGAAATAATTTTATTATGAGCCGAAATATCACCATCATTATTATCGAATTTTCCTTTTTTTTGTAATCCATGACCGGTAATATCAACAAAACCTCCAGGAAATAATAATTTTTTACAAGTAATCTTATTTTCTGTTAAAGTTCCTGTTTTATCAGTACAAATTACTGTAGCAGAACTTAATGTTTCTACAGAAAACAACTGTTTAATCAAAGCTTTTTGTTTTGACATTCTTTGAGTACCAATAGCCAAACTTAAATTAATAGTAGGCAATAAACCTTCAGGAATGTTAGCTACCAACATACCTAAAGCTACTACAATAGCTGATTTGAATGCTGATAGCCAACTAGATTCACCTTGAAATTTAAAACGCCATAAACAAATTAAACAAACAAAAATAGCTAACGAAGCTGCCAAAAAACTAATTCTTTTAACTACTCTATGTATTTCTAACTCTAAAGTACTAGTACTTTTATTAATATCACGAGCTAATCGAGCTACTTCTCCTATTTGAGTGTTTTCACCGATAGCATAAACAATACCTTTAGCACTTCCTTGAGATACTGTGGTCCCAGCATAAGCTAAATTAGGTATTTCAAAAATATTATCCTTTTGATCGTTTTTAAAAGCATTTCTATTTAAAGGAATAGTTTCTCCTGATAATGTCGAATTATCTACAAAAAAATTATTAGCTTCTATCAAACGAACATCTGCAGGAATAATAGAACCCATTTCTAAAAAAATTAAATCTCCTATAGTTAATTGTTGTGTATCTAAAATTTCTATTTTATTATCTCTATAAACTTGAATTTGTTTAGGAATCATATCACTTAAAGAAGATAAAATTTTTTCTGCCTTATATTCTTGAAAAAAAGAAAAAATACCATTTATGATTACAACCGAAACAATAGCTATACCAATAGCTTTTTCATGAATAATAAAAGCTAAAAAACCTGCAATCCATAATAAAATAGCAAACATTGAAAAAAATTGTTTAATAAACTGTTTCAAAAAAGAAAAATTTTTACTCTGCTTCATCACATTTAAACCATATAATAATTGTCTTTTACGAACTTCTTCTGTTGTTAAACCTGATTTTTGCATTTGAAAATAATCCCAAATCTCATCCAAAGATAAACGACTAATTTTAATAATATCTTCTTTGTTCATACATTTACCTCATTAATTTAAAATATTAAACAAATTATTAATAAAATTTGTTCTAAAAATAGATAATTAATAATGAAATCGGTTTTAATTCTCAAAAAATAATAGTAAATTAAAAACCAAAAAAAATATTAATTATATTATTCTACTATTTAACCACACTAAAACATCATGACAAATTTGAAACTTTTCGATATCATGAAATAAATTATGATATGTTTCATGATACAATTTTAATTGTTTATCTTTAGAATGAATAGAATCTAAAAAATAAATGCCATTTTGATAAGATACTACTTTATCTTTAATACCATACAATAATAGAACAGAAGTCAAATAAGAAGAAAAATTTTTTTTTAAATAACGCATACTTAAAACTAATAAATTTCTTAACAAACGATAACTAACAGATTCTAAACGATACGGACAATACTCTATATCTAAAGGAATATGGGATATTTTAGAAGAACTAAAATTAAGTTTTTTTCTTTTCCATGAACTGAATACATAAAAAGGATAATTTAATAAACAATTTGAAATTTCTCTACTAGGAGCAGCGCTAATAATAACTCCATCTATATTTTTATATTTAATAACGTAATTATTGGAAATAATTCCACCCATACTATGACCAAGTAAAAAAGTTTTCATAGGATAAATTTGTTTTACATATTGAACTAATTGTGCTAAATCATCTAAAAAAATATGAAAATCTTTAATATCTCCTCTTTTGCCTAAACTTTTACCATGGCCTCTCACATCATAAGCAATTACATTAAAATTATTTTTAAATAAAAAATCAATTAAAAATGAATAATCATAAGAACTTTCGCCTAAACCATGAGTAATGATAATATTAGCTTTTGCTTGTTTAGGTATTGACCAAACAACATTTAAAAAATAATTATTAAACAACATAACAACAAACCATTTTACTTAAAACATTAAATTTATTTTTTGTTCATTAACTTTTGATATTGTAATAAATATTTATTATATTTTTCTTTTTCTTGTTGAACTTTTAATTTATTAGCCTTATTTAAAAAAGATTTATTTTTTAAAAGATTTTCACTTCTTTTTAACTCATCTAAAATTTTATTAATTTGAAAGTTTAAATTTTTATTATTGGATTTTTGATTAATTTTGAATAAGATTGTTCGTTTTATAAAAACAAAAATATTTTGATCTGCGAACAACAATTCGTATTCAGCAATACAAGGCGAAATAACTCCTAATTGTATATTGGATGCTTTAAATAATTTTTTCAATTCAAATAACATCATTTGAAATTCATTTAAATAAGATGCAGGAATTTCTAAATATAATTCCAACAAAAAAAGTTTATTCAAAGAATTAATTTGACGAAATTTACGAATTTTAGTAACCAATTGTTTTAAAGATTCAATAATAGATAAAGATAATAAATCGTTAAATTTCAAAGTAGATAATTTTTCTGAAATAATAGAACATCCTAAACCTAATTCTTTATAAATAGCATCTGTAACAAAAGGCATAAAAGGATGCAACGTTAATAAAATGGATTTCCAAATATAAACAATTACTTTATGACTATTAAGGATTAATTCAAAATTTTTATCATTATCTTGCCAAAAAATTTTATAAAATTCTAATCCCCAATTAGCAAACTCGTCCCAAACAAAATTATATATTAATTTCCCTATCACACTAAATTCATATTTGTTATATAAAACGTCTATTTTTTCCAATAATATTGATAATTTAGTTAACAAAAATTTTTCTAACAATAATAATTTATTTTGGTCAAAATCTGTTGTCTTTGTTTTAAGATTATTTTTAATAAAAAAACCAATATTCCATAATTTATTAGCAAATTTCCAACTAGAAATAATTTTATTTATATCAAAATAAAAATCTAAACCAGGAGAAGAACTAGTAGTCAAACACCATCTTAAAGAATCTATTCCATATTTATCAATAATATCTTTAGGATCAAGACCATTACCTTTAGATTTAGACATTTTATGACCTTGAGAATCTCTAATTAAACCATGTAATAAAACATCTTTAAAAGGTATTTTTTTTACAAAAAAGATACTTTGTAAAACCATTTTAACTACCCAAAAAGTTAAAATATCATAACCAGTTACTAAAACATCTATCGGGAAATGTTGTTGAAATAATTGTGAATTGTCAGGCCAACCTAAAGCACACAAAGGCCATAAAGAAGATGAAAACCATGTATCCAAAACATCAGGATCGCGCACAAAACCATTACCTGGATTATCTCTTTGAACTTTAACCTCGTTATTTGAATTATACCAAGCCGGAATAGGATGTCCCCACCATAATTGACGCGAAATACACCAATCTTCTATTTTAGTTAACCATTGGTTAAACAATATCAAAAATCTTTTAGGGAAAAAATTAATTTTATGTTTTTTTAAAATTAACTGAGCTAATTCTTTAGTTTTTAAAAACCATTGCAAAGAAAGACGCGGTTCTATGATGATACCTGATATATTAGCGAAACGAAGATAATGATTATAATTTTCTACTTTAAATAAAAAATTTTTTTCATCTAAATCTAAAATTAATTTTTCTCGACATACAAAACGATCTAATCCTTGATATTTTTTCGCTAATTCATTCATAGAACCATCAGGATTAATGCATAAAACTGCTTTTAAACCATGTTTTTGGCCTAATTGAAAATCATTAAAATCATGAGCAGGAGTTACTTTTAATAATCCGCTACCAAATGACATATCAACGTATTTATCGGCAATAATAGGTATTTTTAAATTAGTACCAGGAACTAAAACTTTTTTACCAATAAAATGTTGATATCTTTTATCATCCGGATGGCACATTAAAGCTTGATCACCGAAAATTGTCTCAGGACGAGTAGTAGCTACTACAACATAATCATTACTTATAAATTCATCTTTGATTAAAAAATATTTTAAATAAAATAGTTTACCTAAAACCTCACGTTCATAAATTTCAGTATCAGATAAAGTAGTTTGAGCACTAGAATCCCAATTTATTATTTTATAATCACGATAAATCAAACCTTCTTGATACAAAGATACAAAAGCTTTTTCAACAGCAGAACTCATAGAAGAATTTAAAGTAAATTGTTCATAATCATAATCTAATAAAAGACCTAGATCTCGCCATTGTTGACGAATATCTTTCATATATTTTTGTTGCCATTCATAGGCATATTTCAAAAAAATATCTTTAGTTAAATCACGAACACAAAAACCTTTTTCTTGTAGTGTTTGTTTAATTTTAATTTGAGTAGCTATTCCTGCATGATCCATACCAGGAACAAAAAGAACATTATAACCTGTTAACATTTTTCGACGAATTAAATTATCTTGCAAAATGTTATTCCAAGCATGTCCTAAATGTAATTTACCTGTAATATTAGGCGGAGGAATTACAATAGTAAAATTTGGTAAATTAGAAAAATTACTGTTTTTTTGTAATTCTTTGTACTTTAACCAATCGATATATTGATTTTTTTCAATAATTTTAAAGTCATATTTATTATTCATATAGTTTAAATTTTTCTCATTTATTATTTCCTAATAAGGATAAATAGGCAGTAATATTCTACCACTTACAAAACAAATATTAACCAACAAACTAAAATGTAAAAAAAAATTAAAATTTATATATTTTATACAAATATTTTTTATAATAATTTTTATTATACATGTAAATTTTTAATCATAAAACTAATAATTTCTGAAATTCCATATTTATCTCGACAAGAGCATAAATAAAAATTTTTAATACTAAAAAAATTATTATTAAAACATTCCTGAACAAACTTGATCTGAGATAATAAATGATTTTTTCTAACCTTATCCTTTTTATTTAAAATAATTACAATAGGAATTTTATATTTAATCAAATTGTTAAATATTTGTAAATCTAATAAAGTTGGACCAATATTAAAATCAATTATTTGAAAAATAATTTTAAGTTGATTATTATTGGCAATAAAATGATTAATCATTAACATTTGTTTAATACGTGCTTCTTTATTTCTTTTAGAAAAACCATAACCAGGTGAATCTACTAAATAAAAATAATTATTAATTAAAAAATAATTCAAAGTAGTTGTTTTTCCTGGTTTTTTAGAAAATAAAGCTAATTTTTTATGATTAGTCAAAGCATTTATTAAAGAACTTTTGCCAACATTACTACGTCCTATTAATAAAAATTCAGATAAATCAGGAAGAGGACGATCTTTTAAATTAGTAATACTTTTAATAAAAATAGCTTTTTTAATTATATTCATAAATTCGGATTAATCTCAAAATATTGATATTTTTAAAGTTAATTTATCTCCCTATCTTTATATTTATATTTTATTTTAATTAAATTAAAATAATTTTAAATATAGAAAATTTTTAAACAAATAAATCTAATTACCAAAAAAACTTTATTTTATCTATTAAAAGCTTAATAATAATAAAATTAACTCTTTAAATTGTAATTATGATAATATTATAATATCACATCATGAAAATTAAAATTTGAAACTTAAAATCTTAAAATAAAAAATTTTAATAATATTACGATAATAAAAAATTAGTCTTAAAAAAATAAAAAAGTTTACTTTTCTATAAAATTAGAATTTATTAAAATTCGATTAAATTTATTTAATGAAAATAAATATTTATTTTTACTAAACTATCATAATTAAAAGGAAATTAAAATTAAAATAATGAATAATAAAAATGAAAATTTACAAAACAAAATATTAAAATTAAAACAAGAAATTAAATTAAAAATTCAAGAATTAAACGAAATACATTCTTTACATCAATTAGACATTCAATATAACAAATTTAATAAATATTTCGCAGAATTATTTAAATATATTAAAAAATGTGATTTACAAACAAAAAAAGAATTAGGCCAAAAAATAAATGAATTAAAAATATATTCTATATTTATTTACAAACAAAATAAAATAAAAATTGAAAACAAACAATTGCAAAACAAAATAAAAAAAGAAAAAATTGATATTACTTTGCCAGGTTTTTCATTTCCAACAGGAAGCATACATCCTCTAACAACAATAATTGAAGAATTAGAAAGTTTTTTTTTAAAAATGGGTTATAACATTTATGAAAGTCAAGAAATAGAAACAGATTTATATAACTTTGAACTTTTAAATATAAGCAAAAATCATCCAGCTAGAGATATGCAAGACTCTTTTTATCTAGACCAAAAACAAGAAAAACTTTTAAGAACTCATGTATCTGCCATGCAAATTAAAGCTATGTTACAACATCCTAATAAACCTTTAAAAATAATTTCATCAGGAAATGTTTATCGTAGAGATAAAGATGATGCTACCCACAGTCATCAATTCACTCAATTAGATGGTTTTGTAATAGATTACACAGCTAATTTGGAAAATTTAAAAACCACTATCACCTTATTAATAAAACATATCTTTGGCAAAAAACAAAAAATATTTTTTCGACCCTCTTATTTTCCTTTTACAAACCCAAGTTTAGAAGTAGATTTAATTCTACCAAAAAAAAACAAAGAACAAAAATACCTTGAAATTATGGGAGCAGGACTAATACATCCAAATATTTTAAAACAAGGTGGATTCGATCCTAATAAATACCAAGGTTTTGCTTTTGGTATAGGTATTGAACGTCTAGCTATGTTAAAATATCAAATAGAAGATATTCGAGATTTTTACAATAATGATTTAAGATTTTTAAAACAATTTTCATTGTTAAATTAAAATATCAATCTTTAATAAAGATTTATATTTAAAAAATAATTAAAAAAGAGAAAGTACCATGATTATCAACGAAAACATTTTAAAAAAATATTTATTCCGATCTATTCCTAAAAACTTAAAATTTCTAATTAATAATCATATAACAGAAGTAGAAAAAATAGAGCCAATTCATCCTCAATTAAAAATTCAGAACAACCAAAAATATATTATCGGAAAAATTATTCAAATTATAAATCGAATAATTACAATAGATATTGGTACAAATATAATATCTATTGATCAAAATAATAAAATTATTAATTTTGATAATTGTTTAATAAATAAAAAAATTATTGTTTTAATAGAACAATCACAAAATATTATTTCTAATTCGAATAACAATCCAAATTTAAATATTTACGATAATAACATTTACAAAAAAAAAATAATTTCAGCTAAAGACCTAAAATTATCTGATAAAAATTTAATAGAATCAGAAAAAAATGAAATCTTATATTTAGACAATCAAGCCCCTATTGGCGAATGCGCTTTAACATATTTAAATTTAAAAGGTTCGGTTATAACTTTAGCGTTAACCCCCAATAGAGTAGATTTATTATCACATATAGGATTTGCTAAAGATCTAAATGCTGTATTAGAATTATCTGCTCCAAAATTAAATAATTTTCAAAAATTCAATGATACCATTTGCGAATTAGACGAATTAAATCCTTTCTGTATAAATATCGAAAACAACAATTGCTATGAATATAATTTACGATATTTAACAAATTTGACAATAAAACCTAGCCCTTTATGGTTACGCAATTTACTAATAACAAATCAAATAGAACCTATTAATAATATTATAGATGTTATTAACTTAATAATGATAGAATACGGGATACCATTAAATGTTTTTGATGCTGAAAAATTCACTAACAAAAAAATCGAAATAAGAAATGCTAAACCAAACGAAAAAATTATTCACTTCACAAAAACATATCTTTTAAAAGATCAACAAGACATAGTAATTACTAATAACAATAATATTATCTCTTTAAATGATATCTTAAATAACCCAGATTATGAAATAAAGAACAAAACTCAAAAAATTATTATTACAAGTAGTTATTGGAATATAGAAAATATTTCCAAAATAGCTAAATATCATCAAATAAATAATAATAAAACTTTATTATTTACCAAAGGAATTGATCAAAATTTAATTCAAAAAGCATTAGAAAAAGCTGTATATTTAATACAAAAATTAACTTACGGAAAAGTTTACAACAAAATTTCATCTCAAAAAATACAAAAATATCATAATCCAAAAATAAGAATTACATTACAAGAAATTAATAAAAAAATAGGTTTAAAATTATCTTCTACTAAAATTATAAATATATTGAATAAATTAAATTATAATGTAGAATTTATATCTAAACCTTCTTCTAATAATTACTTTATAGCACAAGCTCCTGAAAGACGTTATGACATTACTACTCCGGAAGACATAATAGCAGATTTAGTTAGATTAAAAGGTTTAAATAATAAAACAAATAAATATGACGTTAATAATCATACAGAACATAACCATATACAAAAACAATTAATTAAATTAAAAAAATTTTTAGCTAACTTAGGATTTTACGAAATTAAAACTTACAAACTAATTAACCAAACAATTTTTAACTTATTTAATCATGATCAAAATTATTTATCAATTATAAATCCTATTAACGAAGAAAGAAAAATTCTTAGACAAGCTTTAAGTGGAAGTATGTTGGAAGTCTTAGAATTCAATCATAAAAATAAAAATACAGATAATGCTTTTTTTGAAATATCAAAGGTATTTTACAATAATAAAGAGGTTTTGCATTTATCTTTGGGTATTAGCGGTTATTTCATGACAAATCACTGGTTAAAACAAAATATAGAAAGTTCTTTTTTTATTTTAAAAGGAATTTTGGGAAAAATATCTCATTTTTTAAAAATTAATTTATCGTTTTCGGTTACCAAAAAATATTTAAATTTACATCCAGGAGTGCAAGCAAATATTAAAATTAATCAAAAAAATATTGGTTTTATAGGGGAAATACATCCAAAATTCAATCTAAATCATTTAAAAAAAAGTTTTTTAGCCGAAATTAATCTAGATCTTATTTTACAAAAATCTCTAAAAAATAACATAATTATTCATAAAATTAATAAATTACCTTATATAACTAGAGATTTAAGTTTTTGGATAAACAAAAAAATTAATTTTAAAAAAATATTAGAAAATTTGACCAAAGATTTTCGACAAATTCTAAGAAAATGCGAATTGTTAGATATATATATACCAAATTCTAATTCTCAAAATAAAAATCCAGGATATTATTCTTTATCTTTTCGTTTAACATTTGAAAATATCAATAATGATTTAAATAAAAATACAATAGAACAAATTATAAATCAAATAGAAAACAATTTAAAAAATAAATTTCAAGCAAAAATAAGATAAACAAATATTATATATAACGAATAGGAGATTATCTTGTATAAAGGAATTGTTGTTAAAAACTTAATTACTAAATATGTTATTATCGATTTATCGAAAAAAACAACCATAATAGCTCAACCTAAAGGTAAAATAAAAGATTTTAATCAAAAAAAAATAACAACTAAATCCATATATCATTGCCCTATCAAAATAGGAGATATAGTAGAATATGAATTTAAATATAACAATTTTTTGATTATAAATATACAAAATCGTAAAAACGAATTAGAAAGACCTAATATAGCCAATATTGATCAAGTTCTACTAATATTTTCTCTTACAAAACCTAAAATAGATTTTAAGTTATTAGATAAATTTTTAATAATTCTTCAAAGATTAAATATTAAAATAATATTAATTTTAACTAAAAGAGATTTAATAAATCAAGAACAATTTGAATATATTCAAAATCAAATTTCATATTACGAAAAATGGTATTCTGTGATATATATGAACGCTAAACAAAAAAAGGATATAAATTATATAATTGCAAAATTAAAAAATAAAATAACTATTCTGGCAGGGCAAACTGGTGTAGGAAAATCGACTTTATTTAATAATTTAACTTCTCTTCGGGTTAAAACTCAACCGATCTCACTTACTTCACTTAGAGGAAAACATACCACAACAGGCGCACAATTATATATGTGTCATCAAGGTTATTTAGCAGATACACCCGGCTTTTCAAAATTAAAACTATCTAATTTAAAAACTAATGAAATTAAAAATTTTTACCCAGATTTTAATTCTATATCTGAACAATGTTTTTTTGGAAATAATTGTTTACATATAGAAGAAAAAAAATGTAAAATAATAGAAAATTACCAAAAAGGTTTGATTACCGAAAGTAGATATTTTAATTATGTATTCTTAGTCAAACAAAATAAAAAAAATAAAAATTAAAATAAAATTAATAAAATATTTAAAATCCGATTTATCTATATAAAATATTTTTTATTATATAAAACTTAATAAGCAATTATATACTAATAATTTAACAAAATTTTAATAATTATATAAATAATAAAGAAAGTCGATTGTATAAAAAACATGGATTTTGATAAAATCAAACAAAGACAAAAACAAATAAGAAATTTTTCTATTATTGCGCATATAGATCATGGAAAATCTACTTTAGCTGACAGAATTTTAGAAATAACCAATACTGTTAAAAAACACGAAATGAAACCTCAATTTTTAGATTCTATGGCTTTAGAACAAGAAAGAGGAATAACCATTAAATTAAATGCTATTCAAATTAAATATAATAATTTCAACAACACAGAATATATTATGCATTTAATTGACACACCAGGACACAGTGATTTTAGATATGAAGTTTCTCGTTCCTTAGCAGCATGCGAGGGTGCATTATTATTAGTAGATGCTACTCAAGGAATACAATCACAAACTATATCTAATCTAGAATTAGCTTTAGAAAATAAACTTATAATTATACCTGTTATAAATAAAATAGATTCCCCTAATGCCAATATACCTAAAATTAAACAAGAAATTCAAAATCTCCTAAAAATAGATATAAATTCAATTATATTAGCGAGCGGAAAAACAGGAATGGGAATTAAAGATGTTTTAGAAAAAATTATAACAAATATTCCTTATCCTAAAGGCAATCCGCAAGCACCATTACAAGCTTTAATTTTCGATTCAAAATTTAATAATTATAAAGGGGTAATACCTCATATTAGAGTTATAAACGGAACTATTAAAAAGGGAGATCGCATACGTTTTATTAAAAGCAAAGCTGTTTATGATGTTATAGAAGTAGGGACTTTTCAACCAAACCCTGTTATAAAACCTTTTTTAACTACAGGAGATGTAGGTTACTTAACTGCTTTTATCAAAAATATTGATGATGTCAAAATCGGTGACACCATTACTTTAAACAAAAATAATCAAGTTCAAGCATTACCAGGATATAAAATCATTAATCCTGTAGTTTTTTGTGGTTTTTATCCTGCAGAAAGTAAACAATACATTAATCTTCAAGAAGCATTACAAAAATTAAAATTAAACGATTCATCATTAATTTACGAAAAATCTAATTCAAATATTTTAGGAATGGGATTTCGTATTGGTTGCTTAGGTTTATTACATATGGATATTATTAAAGAAAGAATCGCTCGTGAATTTCAAATAGAAATTATAATCACTGCTCCTTCAGTTATTTTCCATGTTTATACCAAACAAAACCAAAAAATTATTATAGATAATCTGCAAAAATGGCCTCAAAATCAAGCTATCGAAAAAATAGAAGAACCTTTTATAAAAGCTTTTATAACATGTCCTGAAAAATACATAGGTTCAGTAATGAAAGTGACACAAAATAAAAGAGGAATTTTACAAAATATCAAATATTTAGAAAATCAAAACACAATATTAACATATTTATTACCTTTTGGAGAAATTATTTATGATTATTTTGATCAATTAAAATCCGCTACTCAAGGATATGCTACTTTTGATTATCAAATGGAAAATTACTATCCAAGTAAATTAAAAAAAATGGATATTTTATTAAACTCTGAAATAGTTGATGCGTTATCTTTAGTAGTTCATGAAGATTTCGCATATACTAAAGGTAAAATAATCTGCAATAAATTAAAAGAATTAATACCAAAACAAATGTTTGAAATTACAATTCAAGCAGCTCTCGGAAAAAAAATCATAACTAGAGAAAATATAAAAGCTTTAAGAAAAAATGTTACAGATAAATGTTATGGCGGAGATCATACAAGAAAAAAGAAGTTATTAGAAAAACAAAAAGCTGGAAAAAAGAAAATGAGAGCTTTAGGAAAAGTGAAATTACCTCAACAAGCTTTTTTAGCTATTTTAGCAAATAAATAATTAAAATATTTTTAAAAAAATTTATCCAAAATTAATTTTATTAACATCAAAACAAGATGGAGGTGAGAGAAGCATATATATGAATAATTTGATAGAACTAAAAAATATTACTAAAGTAATAAATAATCAAATAATTTTAAAAGATATTAATTTAAAAATTAAAACAAATGAATTTGTCACTCTATTAGGGCCTTCAGGATGTGGTAAAACAACTATTTTAAAAATTATAGGAGGTTTTGATACTTGTAGTAGTGGTGATATTTTTTTTAAAAATAAAAGTATTTTAAATGTGCCCCCTCACAAAAGATTAATTAATACAGTTTTTCAAAATTATTCACTTTTCCCTCATTTGAATGTTTTAGAAAATATAGCTTTTGGTTTAAGAGTAAAAGATTTGAATTACGAAACTAAACAAAAAATAAAAAACGCTAACAATACTACAAAACAAAAAATTCATTTTATTAAACAACAATATAAACAAAAAATAAAAATGATTCAAAATACTTTAAATCAAAATTATTTATTTGCATGGTTGCCATTTTATAAAAAAAACCCTTATATTAAACAATTAAAAATAGATTTAAAAAAAGAAATAACAATTATCCAAAATCAACAACAACTATTATTAAGTAAATTACATCAAAACTTATTATGCACAATAAAAAAAGAAGAATTTATCAAAAATAAAGTGTTACATTATTTAAAATTAGTGGGATTACAAGGATTTGAAAATAGAAATATTTATCAACTATCCGGAGGACAGCAACAAAGAGTAGCTATTGCTCGAGCTTTAATTAACGAACCTGAAGTAGCTTTATTTGATGAACCCTTAGCGGCATTAGATCTAAAATCAAGACAAGAAATGCAATACGAATTAAAAGAAATGCAAAAAATTTTCGGTATTACTTTTATAGTAGTAACACATGATCAATCTGAAGCTTTAACTATGAGCGATAAAATAGTAGTTATCAAACAAGGAGCTATTCAACAAATAGGCAATCCTGAAGATATTTATAATGAACCTGCTAATAAATTTATAGCTCAATTCATTGGAGAATCAAATCTAATTTCTGGAATTATGAAAGATGATTTTGTAGTTTTATTTGATAATAAAGAATTTCGTTGTATAGATTATGGTTTTCGTAAAAATCAACCTGTCGACATAGTTATAAGACCAGAAGATATAGATATTGTAAATTATAAAGATGGTTTAATTACAGGGATAGTACACTCTATATCTTTTAAAGGAGTTCATTGGGAAGTAATTATCCAAACTAAATATAGACATTATTTAATTCACACAACAGATTTTATTGAAAAAAATACCCAAATAGGAATATCTTTCAATCCCGAAGACATTCATATTATGGAAAAATGGTAAAATTAAAAATGAATAATATCGTTAAAAATAAATCCAATAATTTTTACAAATGGTTAGCTTTGCCATATTTAATTATTATAATCATATTAATTATAATGCCAATATTAATAATTTGTTTCGATTCAATTCAAGAATATGATGATACTAAAATTATTAAAATTGTTTTTACTGCTAAATACTATTATAATTTTTATACTAATTTAAATTTTATTTACATTATTATAAGATCTATTTCTATTTCTATTATTGCTACTTTTTTTGTTATTATTATTACTTACCCGTTAGCATATGGCGTTTCAAAGTTAAATCCTTTAATTCAACCTATAATTGTTTTATTAATTAACGGTACTATCTGGATTAATATGATTTTAAAAATACAAGCTTTAGTACAAATTTTATCTTTAACAGAAAAATTTTTAAAAATTAATATATTAGAAACTAATATAGCCATGTTTATTGGTTTTTTATATTTGTTTTTACCTTATATTTTTTTATCTATTTATCTAAATATTTCTAAAATAGACAAAAGCTTGATTGAAGCTGCACAAGATCTAGGAGCCAATGAACAACAAATTTTTAAAAAAATTGTTTTTCCTTTATCATTACCAGGCATTATTGAAGGAACTATTTTAATTTTATTACAAATAGTAACCAATATTATTGTGCCGAAATATTTAGGCCCTACCAATGTTATGGTTATAAGTGAATTAATAGAAAATAAAATCTTTTTAAATGATGAAACAAAAAGCGCTTGTGTTATAGCTATTAACTTAACCATTATAATGTTACTAATATTAAAACTTTGTCCTAAAAATAAATACCAAAAATACACTAAAGAAGGGAAATAGCAATTATGAAAATTAATATAAAAAAGAATTTATTATATATATATTTAACAACTATGTTAATTTTTATTTATCTCCCTATTATATCTTTAATAATTTTTTCTTTTAACGAAAACGAAGGAAGAATAGCTTCATTAATACATTTTAACAAATTTGGTTTTAAATGGTATCATAAAATAACACAAGATGAATCGGTTAAAAAGGCTATAATAGTAACTTTAGAAATAGCTTTCCTATCCACTTTTATATCAACTGTAATCGGAACTTTAG
Source organism: Candidatus Phytoplasma fabacearum (assembly GCF_030586805.1). Classification (GTDB taxonomy): domain Bacteria; phylum Bacillota_I; class Bacilli_A; order Acholeplasmatales; family Acholeplasmataceae; genus Phytoplasma; species Phytoplasma fabacearum. The sequence continues at coordinate 5,408 of NZ_JAOSIM010000006.1, read as the reverse complement.
CAGCCATTTCTTTAATGAATTATAATAAAAAATGGCAAAAAATAATTTTATCTACAAATAAATTTCCTATCGTTATACCTGAAATCATAAATGCTTTATCTTTATTTGTTTTATTTAGCTTTATGAGATTAAATAATGGATTTTGGCGAATGTTATTGTCGCATATATCTTTTAGCGTACCTTATGTTTTGATTACCATTCATAGTAAATGTTGCAATTTAGATTTAGATACTATAGAAGCAGCTTACGATTTAGGTGCTACACCGAATCAAACTTTAATCAAAATTATTTTACCTCAATTAAAAAATTCTATTATAGCAGGAGCTAGTATAGCATTCGCTTTATCTTTTGATGATTTTATTATTTCTTATTTTGCAGGAGGTTCTGAATTTCAAAACATCTCAGCTTATATATATAGTTTAAAAGGCACTATTAATCCTACCATCAATGCTTTATCATCATTACTAATTTTATTTATTTTAATAAAAATAATATTTAATTGTTATTATGTGAAAAAATATAAACATGAATACTAAAAAAAAAATAATAATTATAATATGGTGTCTATTGATAATTTTTATTGCAAACTTATATCGAATTATATATCACAATTCTGCTAAACAAAATATAATATTATTTAATTGGGGAGAATATATTGATCCTAAAATTATTTCAGATTATAATAATCAATCAAAAAATTTTATTATTAAACAAAACTTTTTCTCATCAAATGAAATAGCTATAAATAAAATAAAAACAGGAGATATATATGATATTGCTATTTTAAGCGAATACGCTATAGAACAATTAAAAGATAATTATCTTAATAAAATAGATAGAAATAAACTAACCTGTTATCCTGAATTAAATCAAAATTTTCAAAAAATTCAAAAAGATAAATTACCCAACAATATAAAAGAATATATTATCCCATATTTTTGGGGAAAATTAGGTTTCTTATACAATAAAAATAAAATAAGTCGTGAACAAATAAGTAAAAATTGGACACAAATATTACCAAATAATAATTATAAAGTAGCGTTATATAATAATCCTTTTGAAGGAATATTTATAGGATTAAAAGCAACTCAAGGAAATATCAGTCAAGCCACTCCAACAGAAATTATTAAAGCCAAAGATTGGTTATTAAATTTAAAACAAAAAAATAAAAATTTATTTTTTGTAACAGATCAAATTTTAGATAATATGCGTATAAGCAATCAAGAACGTTATGACATAGCAGTGACTTATTCTGGTGATGCTAGATATCTAATGAAACAAAATCCTAATCTTGAATACTATGATTTTGATAATCAGGAAAACAATATTTATCAGACGAATATTTGGGTAGATAGTTTAGTCCTACCTAAAGGAAGTAATATAACAGGAGCTTATGATTTTATCAATTTTTTACTAAAAACTAGTAATCTTAAACAAAATGCTTTATTTGTAGGATATGATTCTCCCTACGAAAACATTAATGAAAATGATGATATCTTAAAAATAAATATAAACAAAAAAGATAATATATATAAATATAATGTTCAAACAAAAAAACAAATTAATGATGCATGGAATGAAATTTACGCATATCCTAGACCACAAGATAAATATTTATTATTATTAAGTTTTATAATAATTATATTTTTTCTAATAATAAAACTAAAAATAAATTTGCCTAAAAATAATAAATTTTTTATTATCAAATATAAATAAATTAAAAAAATAATCTCAAAATTATAATTAAAATAACAAGATTATATTTTTAATTTTTTATAATTTTAAATCCATTCTTGTAATTTTTTTAAATCACCTAATTGTTGTAAAATTCGCTTAGCTTCAGTAAATAATTTATAAAAATTCAAACATTTAGTATACATCTTATCAATAAATTCTAAATCTCTATAAACTTCCTTAACTTTAGAATGTTGATAAGTATAATATACTAAAAAAAAAGCTTTATCAGCGTTAGAACAATAAAGTTGAGCTTGGATTTGCGCATAATAAAATTTTGGTATTTTATCATTCAAAAAAAAATCTTTCCAAGAAGAAGTATCGCAAGAAATAGGGCATTTAATTTCTAAAATACTTCGAGAATCAGAGTTCCAACCATCTAAAGAAGCAGACATAAATTTTTTTACAAAAACAGCAGGAACAAAATCCATTCGACAAACAGAATTAAAAAAAAATCTAGCTTCAGGTTCCAAACGACGTCCACGACGCATAGCTTCATTAACTTCTATTTTTTCTTGAAACAATTTTCTTTTAAACAATAACTTAACACTTTCAAAAGGATTTAAACCCATGATAGCAGCTACTTCAGAAGCATTAATATAATTATTTCTATGTTCATGCCAAGAGATAGAATCTTGTTTAATATTTACTAATTTACTTGAATCATCTAACATATAAAAATCATTATCCTTTTCTTTATAAACTCAAATACATAAAATTTATCCAATTTTTATCCAATTAAAATTATAATTTATTCAATTAAAAAAAGATTTTTAGCATTCTTAGTAGTTTGCCGAACAACATCAGATAAACTTATTTGCCTCAAAGCAGCAATTTTTTCGGCAATAATGCTTAAATAAGCAGGTTCGTTGCGTTTTGTTTTTTCCAAAGGAAAAGGTGTTAAAAAAGGAGAATCGGTTTCTAATAATATTTTATCTAAAGGTATTTTGCGAGCTACTTCGTGAGCTACCAAAGAATTATTATAAGTAACAATGCCTCCAATACCTATATAAAATCCTAAGTCAATAGCTTTTTGAGCCTCTTCTAAGTTATTCACCAAACAATGAAAAACTCCTTTAATTTTATTTTGATAAGGCAATAAAATTTGATAAACTTCTTCAAAAGCTTCTCGAGCATGTAAAATAACAGGTAAATTATATTTAAGAGCTAAATCCAATTGAATTTGAAAATTTTTTCTTTGAATATATAAAGAAGTTTTATCTCTGTATAAATCGATACCGATTTCTCCTACTGCTACAACTTGTGGCAATCTTAAATATTGTTGGATTGTCATAGGATCTTCATTTTGCCAATAACACGGATGTATACCGACTGCAATTTTAATACATTCATATTCTAAAGCTAAATGAAAAGCTTTTGCATTGGTTTGAGCATTTAATCCTGGCACAATAAAATATTTAATACCATTATCATTCGCTTTAGTAATAACTTCATTTAAATCTTTTTCGTAATCATTTATATTTAAATGTGTGTGAGTATCAATTAATAACATATGTTTAATCAAAACACTCCTATTTTCTTTTTTTAAATTTACAAAATTAAAAAACTGAATAAAAATTTTAATAAATAGAAAATATATTATTTTATTTTTTAATTTATTTAATGGATAAATTATTTGTACTTCAATCTCATAATATTTCTTTCTGATAACTATTACAAACAAAATCCACGCAAACCAAACAAGTTTACCAGCACCCGGATTACTATAATAAGTTACCAATAAACCATAAAATTTATAATCAACAATTACTAACTAAAAGAGAGGATTATACAACCTTTTAATCCTCCCTTTTTTTAAAAATATTCTATATATTGTTACATAAAAATTGTTTCATTCATATTAAATAAAAATAAATTATTTTTTTAAAACTAGATTTATAATTCAGTTATCTATTTTGAAAAAAATTCCTAAAACAGATTAAAAAATTTTCTGACACCTGAATTACAATAATTTATCATTTTTATCGAAACAACAAATTATAAAAAATAATTATGAAAATTATAGATATATTTACCAAAATCATATAATTTTTCATTATAAATGAATAGGCTTATCAATAGCTCCTAAAAAAGTTTCTAAATTTAGTTCTGATAAAGTTGGATGAGGATGAATTATTTCCATAGCGTTATATGCTGTACCATTGAATGCCATTAAAGCACCAGTTTCAGTAATTAATTCTGTAGCATTATAAGCATAAATATGCATGCCTAAAATTTGAAGTGTGTTTTTATCAACAATTAATTTGGAAAAACCTTCTAAATCCCCATCAGCATGAGCTTTTCCTATAGCTTGAACAGGTATTTTAGATATTTTATAATTTAAATCACGTTCTTTAGCTTGTTTTTCTGTACAACCAATAGAAGCTATTTCAGGAAAACTATAAATACATGAAGGTACATGTTCATAATTAATAGGTTGAATTTTATCTTTTAAATTTAAAGCATGATGTATAGCTATAACGCCTTCATGACTTGCAACATGAGCTAACATATATTTACCATTAACATCTCCAATAGCATATACATCAGGTATAGAAGTTTGTAAAAAATTATCAGTCAAAATACCATTTCTATCCATAGTTAAATTTAATTTCTCTAAACCTATTAAATTAGGTTTTGTTCCAACGGCCATCAAAATAATATCTGTTTTGTCTTGGTATACTTTTTGTTGATATTCATAATAAACAGTATTTTTATCAATTTTAATTACATTAGCTTCTGTAATAACCTGAACATTCGAATTTTGAAGATTCTTAGTATAAGCACTTATAATATCATTATCCATTGTAGTGATAATAGATTTTTGTTTTTCTAAAATAATTACTTCAGAACCGAATTTATTAAAAATAGTAGCAAATTCAACACCTATTATTCCGCCACCTATAATAATTATTTTCTTAGGAAAAGTTTCCAATTGTACTAATTCTTTACTAGTGTATAAATATTTATCTAAATAAGATTCTTTAGCTCCCGGTATAGGAGGTATAAAAGCATGAGAACCAGTAGCTATAATAAGTTTTTTAGTTTGCAAAACTTGATCATTAACAACAACTTGATAAGCATTTAATACTTCTGCTGAACCAAAATAAAAATCAATTAATTTATTTTTTTTCAAAAGAGAAGCTATTCCGTTAGTCAAAGTTTTCACAATTTTATCTTTACGTTTTAATACAGATTTCCAATCAAAAGAAATATGTTCTATATTGTTCAATCCAAATTTACTAGCATTTTTGCATAAATCCCAAACTTTAGCGCTTTTTAAAAAAGCTTTCGTAGGTATGCAACCGTAATTTAAACAAATACCACCTACTTTATGTTTTTCAATTAAAGCCACTTTAGCACCTAACTGAGCAGCTTTTATAGCTGAAACATAACCCCCTGGTCCGCCACCTATAACTAAAATATCATATATCTGCTGCATATCATTAAAAACCTGCTTTACAATTAAAATAATTTTTTGATTTAATAAATTAATAAATTGACAAATCTATTCTATACAAATCTATTCTATAAGGATAGATTATTAGCGTTTCATTGATAAAATTTGTTTTTCTATCAAATATTACAAACAGCCCCCGTCCAAACGGTGCAAGCAAGTTTCCAAGCACACCGCTTTCCATAATTTATCCTTTTTCTAGGTTTAACTTCGTGTC
>NZ_JAOSIM010000051.1 GCF_030586805.1 Candidatus Phytoplasma fabacearum | reverse complement strand
TATTTATGGTAATGTCCGGGTTTCCCTTATAGTTACGCATTTTTTTAATTTTGTCCCAAGAGTAAACATTCCATGGTTCGTATTGGGTTTCCCTTTTATTAAGATAAGAAATCTCCCAAGTTGAACCTATATTAAGTTTATTCATTCCCTGCTGGAGTTCTCTTTTCAGAGAGTAGCCATTTGATGAACAATATTGAATTCTATTCGATGTTCGTGAAAAGTTTAGTTTCTGGTGAAACCGTTGTTGACACAATATATCAACCTCTTTCTCGATACCATTGAATAAATAATAAATTACTTTCTTTTTTCGCCCTATAAGAGTAATTAACTCTCTTCCTGGTAAGCCGATTAACTAAATTATTCCAAATCTAGGTTTACCCTTACGACTACTAAAAAGATTCTTTATCCTTGACCATCCAGACTTTTATTTCCGGATTAGTAAACTTAATTACTTAGTTTTAGGATTCTCCAAGTTACACTAAATTTCTACCTTAATTCTTTAGGGGAAGTATCCTCTTTTGGAGGCTGATTCCAGGTTTCTTTCTTTGATAAACTACTCAATACGAATAACTTGTATTAGTAGACTCTGGACTGTCCGTTTCAGCAACTTTCTAAACAGGTCTTCTTATTACATCAATTTTCCTTCTTAGGCCATCTCAGGCTTCTCCATGGAATTATTTGGTGGCGGAATCATCTTGACTAATTTGCTTTCGTCGCAACCCGCTTTTATGGTCTGCTTTAATCTAACCTACTTTCGTTTGTTAGACCGACCATATCCTTTCAGGGTTTATCTGCCCTGGCTATTGGTTAGATAGCACGAAATTTAGGCCTCTTTGGCGCCCTTATTCGAAGAATAAATTTTCATTAATATTAATAAAATATATGGATAGATTATTTGCGTTTCAATCTCAAAATTTGTCTTTCTAATATCTATTACAAATAGCCCCCATCTAAACCGGACAAGCAAGTTTCCAAGCATCCGGCTTGCCATAATTTATCCTC
>NZ_JAOSIM010000050.1 GCF_030586805.1 Candidatus Phytoplasma fabacearum | reverse complement strand
ATATGAAGATATCGGATATTCATTTCTGAATTATGCAATTGATATCATAAAATTTGAAATAAGAGAATTAATTAGAAAAAGTCATACTCCTTCGATCCCCCAAAGAAAAGTAAAAGAAAAAATAAAATTCGACAACAAGGAATTAAGAGAAGAAACCACCCCTTTAACATTTTCTAAAAATCTAAACTCACATCAATACTGGTTAAGAGAATTAAAACATGAATTTTTTATTAAGAAATTAAAAAAAATTTAAGTGACACTGAATTTAAAATTATTTGTTTAGATTTTGGAATAACATTGGTAAATATTAACCACAATTATCCGTGCTGCACCCCAAAAGTATTACAATTAAATAATTAATTAATAATCATTAAGATCAATTTATCAGTTGGTCTTTTTATTTTTTACTTTTTCATATTTTAACTCAAAAAAATTAAAAAATATTTTTTTTATTTTGTTCGCCATTTTTTTAACTTTCTAAATATATAGTGAGGGGTTATTTTTTTAAACTTTTTTAAATGTAAAAAAATTTTTCCAAAGAAAAAGAAATTCAACAAATTTAACTCATTTAAAAAGAGCTAAAAACAAACAAAAATAACCAATAATTAGTATCTTTATTGTTAATTACTTAAAAAAATTGTATAGCAAACAGAGTTTAGCGCGCAGTATAGGGAATGGTTTTAATGTAATTTTTAATATGTAATTTTTTTAATTGACACAATTAACCCTTATTTGGTTAAAACTAATTATCATATTCATTATGACTAAAATCACTTTAGTTTCTGATAATATTATTAATATTTTTGAATTTTATATTATTAATAAAACCACTTTAAAATAAAGTTTTTTTAAAAAATAAAATTACTTTATTCATATCAAGATTTTTAGGTTTTAAATTGCCTTGATTATTTAAACACATAAAATTATCACAGTACCATTTTTTTAAATATCGATAAATATCTAAAGATAATGAATCATATAAATTACTTTGATTATACGGATAGATTAATTGCGTTTTATTCAGCGATTTATCTTTGCTGTTTTATTTACAATCAGCCCCCGTCCAAACCGGACAAGCAAGTTTCCCAGCATCCGGCTTTCCATAATTTACTCTCTTTCGA
>NZ_JAOSIM010000005.1 GCF_030586805.1 Candidatus Phytoplasma fabacearum | reverse complement strand
TCCATGGAATTATTAGGTGGCGGTATCTTCTTGACTAATTTGCTTTCGTCGCAATCCGCTTTTATGGTCTGCTGTAATCCGTCATTCTTTCGTTTGACTGACCAACCATATCCCTTCAGGGTTTATCGGCCCTGGCTATTGGTTAGATAGCAAGAAATTTAGGCCTCTTTGGCGCCCAAGATGTTAACATAATATTAACTTCATTATTATTTTAAATAATAAAATTATAACTATTTTTTATAATTTCCAAATATATTTAATAATTTTTTGAATAATTTTTTTTAATTTAATAATAATTTTACTTATTTGAGCAATTCAAAAATGAAACCAAGATGAATTATTTTTAGATTTTTGATTTAATTTATCCAATTCTTCTAATTGTTGAAAAAGTTTTTTTTGAGTACTTGATAAATTTTGCGGTGTATAAATCTTAATAATAACATAATGATCTCCTATACTAGACGGAGAGTTAACATAGGGAACACCTTTATTTTTTAATCTAAATTTAGTATCGGTTTGCGTACCAGCAGGAACTTTTAATTTAACATCGCCATGAACGGTATCAACATTAATAATCGTACCTAAAGCTGCTTGATAAAAATTAATTAATACCGAAGAAAAAATATCATTACCTTTACGTTGGAAAATGTTATGAGGTTGAACTTCAATATCCACATACAAATCACCATTAGGAGTTCCTAAAGGCCCTTGATGTCCCTGGTTTGGAGATTTTAATGTCATACCACTTTCAACTCCGGCAGGTATATTTAAGGTTACTTTATGTTTACTTTTTACTAAACCTACTCCTTTACAAAAAACGCATTTATCTAAAATAATTTTTTTTCGACCACTGCACTCAGGACAAACTTGTTTCGAAACACTTACAAACCAACCTTGTTGAGTATAAGAAATATAACCAGCCCCTTTGCAAACATGACAAACCCTAATATCATTTTTAGTTTTAGCTCCTGTACCATTACATCTTTCGCAATTTTCTTTAATGTAAAATTCAATTGATTTTTGAGTACCTAAAACAGCTTCCATAAAACTAATAGTTAATTTTATATTATGATCTTCACCTTTAGAAGTTTGACGATTACTTTTTCTACGACCAAAAAAACTTGAAAAAATATCTTCAAATTCATCAAAATTAGCGCTTTGAAAACCTTGAAAATCGCTATTAAAACCTTGATTATTGAAACTATGACCCATTTGATCATATTGAGCTCGTTTGTTGCTATCACTTAATACTTCAAAAGCTTCTTGTATTTCTTTAAATTTAGCTTCAGCATTATCTTCTTTACAACGATCAGGATGATATTTTTTAGCAAGACTTCGATAAGCTCGTTTAATATCATCTAAATTAGCATCGCGTGATAATCCTAAAACTTCGTAATAGTCTTTTTTTTGTTTCAAAATAAAACTCCTCGATGTAATCCAATAAATAAAAATTAATAAATAAACCAAAAAAAGTTATTAAAATCTTTTTTTGGCTTTTTATTAAATTTGTTATTAATTGTGGATATTGTTATTTTTTATCTTCAAACTCAGCATCTACTACTTTATCTTCTGTCTTAGCAGTGTTTTCAGTAGTATCTTGATTTTGATTTTCTTTATTGGTTTGTTGTTGTGCTTTTTGATAAGCTTTTACAGCGAGTTGTTGAGACGCTTTTTCTAAAATACTTAATTTTTCTTTAATAGAATCATAATCATCTCCTTTTAGAGCTTGTTCTAAATCTTGAATTTTAGTTTCAATATCATTTTTTTCTTGCTCTTCAATTGAATCTTTTAAAGATTCTAAAGTTTGACGTGTTTGGGAAATAAAATTATCAGCATCATTACGTAAAACAATACGTTCTTTTTGAAGTTTGTCTGTTTCCGCATTTTTTTCAGCATCTTTTATCATTTTTTGAATTTCTTCTTCGCTTAAACCGCTACCTCCTGAAACAGTAATACTATGTTTGCGATTAGTACCTAAATCTTTAGCAGAAACAGAAACGATACCATTTACATCAATATCAAAAGTAACTTCGATTTGAGGAATACCTTTCGGAGCAGGAGGAATACCTGTTAATTGAAAACTACCTAATAATTGATTGTCTTTTGCTAACGCTCTTTCTCCTTGTAAAACATTAATATCGACAGAAGATTGATTAGCTACCGCAGTAGAAAAAATTTGAGATTTTGATGTCGGTATAGTAGTATTACGATCAATTAATTTAGTAAATATACCACCTAAAGTTTCAATTCCTAAAGATAAAGGAGTTACATCTAATAAAACAATATCTTGAACGTCACCTCTTAAAATTCCTCCCTGAATAGCCGCTCCTAAAGCAACAGCTTCATCAGGATTAACGCTTTTATTTAATTGTTTATTACCTAATTCTTTAGTAACTAATTCTTGAATAGCCGGAATTCTTGTAGAACCACCTACCAAAATAACTTGATCAATTTGTGATACTTGTAATTTAGCATCCTTTAAAACTTGTCTTAAAGGAGTGACACAACGATCTACTAAATTTTTAGTGATTTCATTAAATTTAGTTCTAGTTAGATTTTTATATTCTAAATGTAAAGGTGTTTGGTTAGCAGACATAGTGATAAAAGGAAGGGATATATCCGTAGATACAACATTACTTAATTCTTTTTTAGCTATTTCAGCAGCTTCTCTTAAACGTTGTAAAGCAGTTAAATCTTTATTTTGTTTTAAATCAATTCCGTTTTGTTCACGGAAAACTTTAATTAAAAAATCTACAAGAGCATCATCAAAATTATCACCACCTAATGAATTATCACCCGCAGTAGCTAAAACTTGGAAATTACCTTCTGCAATATTTAAAATAGAAACATCAAAAGTACCCCCACCTAAGTCAAATACTAAAATATTTTGTTCTTTTTGAGTATTCTTATCTAATCCGTAAGATAAAGCTGCTGCTGTAGGCTCATTAATAATCCTTTTAACATCTAATCCAGCAATTTTACCAGCATCTTTAGTAGCTTGTCTTTGAGCGTCATTAAAATAAGCAGGTACTGTAATAACAGCTTCTGTTACAGTCATACCTAAGTAATCTTCAGCTTGTTTTTTTAAATTTTGTAAAATAATAGCACTAATTTCTTGAGGAGTATATTTTTTACCATTATACTCTTTATAATAACCTTTTTTACCCATTTCTCTCTTGATCGAAAGAATAGTATTAGGATTGGTCACCATTTGTCGTTTAGCAGCTTTACCAACGATTATTTCATCACCTTTAAAAGCTACCACAGAAGGCGTAGTTCTATCACCTTCAGAATTAGTAATTACTTTTGGTTGCCCATTTTCCATACAAGCAACACAAGAATTTGTAGTACCTAAATCTATTCCAATAATTGGACTTAAATTTGTATTTTTTTTAGTCATTATTTTTATCACTCCATTCATTTACTCTTACCATAGCTGGTTTTATAACTAAATCTTTATATAAAAAACCTTTTTGTAAAACTGAAATATTAATACCATTAGGTTGTTTCGGATCTGATATTTTTTCTAAAGCATAATGAAAATTCGGATCAAATTTAACACCTAAAGCTTTAATTTCCTCCACGCCCTCCTTTTGTAAAATATCTTTAACTTGTTTATGAATCATTTTAAAACCTAATAAAAAAGATTTCACAGATTCATCTACATTAGGCATTTCTAAAACCTTTTCAAATTGCTCTAAAGGAACTAAAATATTTTTAATAAAATCTGTTAGAGCATATTTGATTTCTCTATTTGTTTGAGTAGTGATACGCTTTTTAAAATTATCAAAATCAGCTAAATATTTTAAATTATCATTAGTTCTTTGTTGATTTGCTTCTTGTAAATCTTTTTTAAGATTAAAATTTTCTATTTTTAAAGAATTTACTTGTTGTTGTAATGTTTGTAAATTTTTTTCTTCATTTATTATAGATTTTTTAGAAGCTTCACTATTTTCTTTACCACTACAACTACAATAGGAATCAGAAGTTTCTTTATTAGTTGCATTAATATCCGAAGATATATGATGATCAGAAGATACACCCTCAGAAGAAATTTTATTTAATTGAACATTTTCTTCTTTTTGACAAGAACAATTATTTTTATCTATATTTTTATTGTTTTTTTTATAATTATTAGGGTTTTGTTTTAAATTTTCTTCGAAATGCATAAATTTTTAAATTAAACTCCTTATTCACCAAATTTAATTTTCACTACTGCAATAATTTATTAATGATTAATTATTTACGAATTTCTTCGCATTTATCAGAAATTAAATTTTTTTTACTGTAAAAAATTTGAGAAAAATTTACAGATAAATATTCTAAAAGCGGAATTACTTCTGGATAAGTCATAGTCATCGGACCTAAAACCGCAATAAACATTTTTTGATCAGGAAATTTTTTAATTTCACAAGGAATAGATATAATAGCGAATTTATGACAAGATATCCAACGTATTCGATTATTAAATTTAAAAATGCATTTATGAGCATCAAATAACATTTCATTTAATTTATTAGTATCTAAAATATGTAAAATTTCTTTCATGGTATTGCTATCAGCCCAACTAAAATTATTAATTAAATTATCAATACCATAAATATGAGAATTGTTTGTGTTAAAACTATAAAAAATTTCTATCAATATATTAATGAATTTTTCAAATAAATCTGAATTACAAAAATTATTTTCAATATTTCTTTCTTGTAAAATTTTAATAGCTTCAAACAAAAACTTATCTAATAATATATTATTTATAAAATAAACAATATTCTGCAAATTTTTAAAATTAAAACTATTACAAGATTCTAAAAAAATACTTTGATAACGTACTTGACCATGATTAGTTATTATTAAAACAATAGCTTGTTCCGGGGTTAAAAAAAATAAATCAATTTTAGCTACTTTATGATTAGTTAAAGCATTAGGGAAGGCTAAAATGACAAGATAACGAGTCATATTTCCTAATAAAGTTAACGCTTCTCTAATAATAGTTTCTATATTAACATTTTTATTTTTAAAAATATTTTCAAATAAAGAAATTTGTTGTAAAACATCATGATTACGCGTGATTAAATGATTAAAATAAAAAACATATCCTTTTAAAGAAGGAATTCGTCCACTAGATATATGAGTTTTACATAAATAACCTTTTTTTTCTAACTGAGCCATATCATAACGTATTGTGGCACTAGAATAATTTAAATAAGATAAACTTGATAAAAATTTAGAACTAATAGGTTGTTGATGTTCAGAATGATGCTCAATAATTGCTTTTAAAATTAATCTTTCTCTATTCGAAATCAATTTTTAAAATCCTTGAAAAAAATATAATTTTTATTCATCATAATAGCTTATCTTCTATTCTTTACTAAAATACCTAACCTCTACAGGGTTTTATATTAATAATTTTTACTAAAATTTACTTTTAATATATAATCTCATATAATTATTACATAATTTTTTTACGATTATTAACTAATTACTTTTATCGTAATCATATTCTCAAAAGTATGAAAAAAAATAAATTAAAATTTTTTTAATTTTAATATATTTTGATTATTAAAATTTAACTGTAACAAAAATTTATTTTAAATAAATTAGCACTCACCAATCATGATTGCTGATACTATTTTATCTCATTAAATATCTTCTTGTCAAGCATTTACCGATTAAAATAATTTATTTCTGTATAAAAACAAAATAATTCAGCACTCAAGTATCATGACTGCTAAATTAATTCTATTACTTTTTAAAAATTATGTCAAGCATATAAACAAATATTTATTAATATTTTTGTTATATAATAAAATATGTATCTATAAAATCGCGTAAAATAATTATTTAAAATTGACTAATCAATTTGTAGTTAAATAAATAACTTAAGTATTTAAATGATAATTGAAGAAAAGGCTTAATGAAAATAATAAAAATAAATACCATGAATATTTTTCGTATAAATAAAAAAAATTATTTATTAATATCAGTTCATTCATTAATATTAATAGTTTTTGTACTTTATTATTATAATTATAAACAAACATTAATTTCCAACAATAATATATCAGTTAAATATGCAGATTCTGATGACAATATAATTAATAAAGAAAATAAAAAAAAATACCAAGTTATCAAAGATATACAAAATAACTTAAAAAAAATATTTGATCAACAAAATCCTATTGATCACAATATTTTTAAAAAAATGCAAAAATTGAAAAAATATGATTTTCATAAAGGCGAAATAGTTTATGGATTTACATTAGATATTGATTATAATATCAAACCTTTTCAAGAAGGTATTATAAGCGAAGAATATGATCAAAATCGATCAAATGATCTATCTATTTCTATTAAAGGAAAAAATAATAAAATTTTTTTTAATCAAGAAGGAGAATTTATTGGTATTTCATACCCTAAACAATCTAAAAAAATGGAGCTAAATTATATTATTCCTTCAAATAGTATTTATAATTTTTGTCAAATAGTAAATAAGCAATATAACTGCTTAAATACAGATAATTTTGATACTTATTCTGAAAGTGATACTGATTCTGAAAGTGATAATGATTTAAAATATTATTTATACAATTATTATAACGAATACGAAAGCACAACAGAAGAAGATGATGATGATCAGATTTCTAATTTTGAAAATTTAGAATTATCTAAAATTCGAAAAAAATTAAAATATTTCATACCTTTAGAAATTACTTTAGACAAAAACAAACCATATAAAAAAATAAAATTATTACTTAAATTAGACAAAAATGGAAAATTTAATGGTTTAATACAAAAACTGGATAATCGATACATAGATTTATCAATGCCTTTTTTTAGATTTTTTAATTGGAATTATGTAGATGAAAATGCTATAAAAGAACCTAAAAATCAACCATACACTGAAACTTTAATAGAAAACATATCCAAAATAACTTTTTCAATTGAATTTACAAATTTTTTAGGTTCAGGTTTTATTTATAAAATTGAAAAAATGCCAGAAACTCAAAATTATAAATACTATCTACTTACTAATAATCATGTTTTAGCGCCAGCTTTAGAAAATCATGCTAAAATTAAAATTTTTAATTCTTATTTTAATTCTTATAAAGATGCAGAAATTTTCACTTTAATTGATAATTCTGAAGGATTTGATGATATAGGTATATTAACTTTCGAAGATAACAATCCCAAAAAATTTAAAGAAATTGAAAAAATTCTAAAAATAGCTTTTCCAGAAAATTTTATAAAGCCTGAAATTCAACAAACAGTTTATAGCATGGGATCTCAAGAATCATTTACATTAAACCATTTGTTTATAAAATATTCAAACGAACATAAAACAAGATTAATAAAAAGAAATTTATTAAAAAGAGGTGATATTACTCAATTAAACGAAACTATTATTTCTTTTAATATAGAAATAGATCATGGTAATAGTGGAGGACCTGTTTTTGATGAAAAAGGACAAATTATTGGTATGAATCGCAACACTATTATTAATCCAACGACGACAGATAATTTTTCAAACGCCATTAATATTTTTCATATTCAAAAAAGACTAGAAGAAATTTTCACTCAACATCAAAAAAATCCTCAAAATATAAAAACAATAACTTCTTTAAACAGCGAAACACATAAAAATTATTTAATTCAAAAAATTAATAATTTTAAAAAAAATTTTGAAAATCTTGAAATTAAACAAAATCACGAAAAACCAAACATCATATTTTCTATAGATGAATTAACCGATTTAACTCATCATAATAACCCTATTTCATTACCATTATTAAAAAATAATAAAAATAAATCCAAAATAAAATTAAAAATTAAATTAGTTTATAATTATCACCAACAACAAATAATATTAATAGATCCGCAAAAAGAATATATTGAATTATATGCAAATATTGACAATAAAAATAAATCCAAAATTAATTTAAAAATAATTAGAAAAAATAAAAATAATCAAATTATTGATTTTTTAGAATATTTTCTTGATAATCATCATTATTTAGCTAATAAAGATAGTTCTTTTATATCTTTAACATTGATCGATTTAACAAAAACTTCTATCCAAACCACAAAACAAAAAATTATGGATTCTTTAATTGTTTGGCATCAAGATAATCAAATAAGCGGAAACGGAATCATCTTCAATAAAGAAAAAACCCAAGATAATAAATATATGTATTATGTTTTATCTACTTATGAAGAAGAATCTGAAAATATTTTAATAAACTTATATAACCTTTTTTATAAACGACTTTTTCGAGATAAAAATGAAATTATTATATATAATTCAGAACAAGAAATTTATAAAACAGAAGAAGGAACGATACATAATATTTTTCCAAATGAAAATAATCTTATTTTAATGACTTTTAAATCTACAGAAAACTATCCAGTAGTTCCATTCAAAAAAACTTCAGACCTTAAAGTAGGCGAAGATATTTATTATCTTATAAATGTAGACAATTATGATCATAATCCTCAAATGTTTAAAAGTCAAATAAGTAGTATAATAAATAAAAATAGCAATTTTGTATTTGATTCTGTTTTTAATTTGAAAGAAAAAACAAAAAATATAAATTTTATATGCTTCGATAATAAAGGTAATTTTATAGGAATTAACTTTTTTAATAATTCAAATATAAATATACCTGAACACTTTATTCAAGCTAAATTAATATCTGAAATTCATTTAAAAGAATTATTGACAAACAGTATATTTAAAGAAAATCTAAATATATTCATTTCTGTAACATTTATATTTTTAGTAATGATAATAACTTCTATCAAATTATATCCTATAATGTCAGAATATAAATATAATGAATATAATTAAAGTTAATATATTAATTTACTTAGATTAATAATAAATATAAGAGTTCAGAATTTATTTTTTGATAACTATTACACACAGTCTCCATCTAAACCAAAAAAGCAAGTTTCCCGGCATCAAACTTATCTTTTGAGAACTTACTTTATATCACCACTGGTTAGGTAGCTGATTCTAATTGTTCTTTTCTTATATTGTTTAATAGAATAGACTTCTCTGTCAATAATCTAGTTCGACCTAGAAGAAAAAATAATGATTAACAATCTCATCCAGATTTTTTGGTATTTATTTCTCATAAGTGTTCTATTTATCAATCTGGATTTTTACCTTTATAAATATTTTTGATTCTTCAGATTTTCACATACCAATTTTTTTTCTAATTCTGATGATAGACTTTTTATGTTTATTCACTAGGTTTTTGAAGCAATTTTATTTCTCTAAATAACTAACTTTACATTATCCCAAATTTTTAATTAAACCAAAGTAACAAATAATGCCTCTACTTATATTTTTAGAGATCCGAATTTGTCTTTACTGTCAATACTATCCCTCCTCCTTAGAAAGAACAAAATAGCGAATCGCATTTAATACCCGTTATTTATGATTCTTGATTTTATAAATTGATGAATATTTCTAATAATTCTATCTTTTTTGATGTGTTTATTTAGTATCTTTAATAAAAGATCGCGATTAATTGATTTTCGAATAACCTTTGATTTCGATTTTTTATAATATAATCAATGCCCTTTAACAAAATAATAGTCTTTCCATTGCTTTTTGAATTAAGCGATTTCCAATAGAAAGGGAATAATGAAAAAAAGCTGAGTTTTATTAGAACATTCAGAGATAAGAACTATGTCTAATAATCATATTTGATAAAGGCAGTTGATTGACATATTAGTAATAGTAATGTTATTTTGCTCAATTTTGAGATTTTAATAATACCGTATATATTTTTTTATTTCATTGAATAAACAATAAATTACTTTCTTCTTTCGCCCTATCAAGGTAGTTAACCTTGTTCCAGGGAAGACGATTCTCTTTGTTATTTCAAACAAAGTTTTACTCCTCCGACTACTAAGAAGTCGCTTTATCCTTGGGCCTAATGACTTTAAGCTCATTATTAGTTAATTTAACTACTTAGTTTTAGGATTCTCCAAGTTACACTAAATTTCTACCTTAATTCTTTAGGGGAAGTATCCTCTTAAAGAGGCTGATTCCAGGTTTTCTTATCTGATAAACTACTCAATACTTTATCTTTATATTAGTAGCTTCTAGACTGCCCGCTTAAGCAACTTACAAGGCAGGTTAGGATATTACATCAATTTTCCTTCTTAGGCCATTTCAGGCTTCTCCATGGAATTATTCGGTGGCGGAATCCTCTTGACTAAATACTTCATCTAAACCCGTTTTTAAGAAATGCTGTAATTCTGGAGAGTTTCCTTTTTAAGAACCATTTTTAGCCTTATAGTGTTTATCGCACCGGTGATTTGTACAATCGCACGATATTTAGACATACCTATACAGAATTAATAATATTAGTTACTTCATGATTAATTTGTGAAGTGTTTTTCTCTTTATAATCTGAATAAGAAATAGAAGGATGTATTAATATTTTCACTTTTTTAATTCTAAACCAACATTTACCACGTATCTTATAAATACCTTTGCAGGTTATAGGCAAAATATCAGCTTTATTTTGGATAGAGATTTTATAAGCACCATCCAAAGATTGAGCGATGCTATCAGAACTAGAATTAACAATCCCTCCTTCTGGAAAAACCAAAACAGCTAATTTGTTCTGAATTATTTCTTTAGATTTTTCAAGAGCTTTTAAATTATCTCTATTATTGCTTCTATTGATTTTAATACAATGAGTAGCATTAAAACAAAACTTTAAAAACCAACCATACCAAAAATTATTATAAAGTTCATCTTTAGGTGTAAAAGTAATAGGACGAGGGAATATAGAAGCTATTATAAAAGGATCAAAATTACTTTTATGATTAGCATAAATAACTAAACGATTATTGAAAGGAATTAAATGGTAATTATAAACTGAAATTCTAATAAAAAAGAAACGAACAATTAATTTAGAAAAACTTTGAACTATTTTTAAATGATAAATATTATTTATAGATTTATTTTTAACAAATCCTAAACTTATAAATAATAATAAAAAATTTATTAACCAAGATATTAAAATAGCAAAAACCAAACCAATAAAAAAACCAATTATTTTTATGGGAAAAATTATAATAAAACAATACCAGCTAATTAAAAAAATTATTATAAAAATAAAACTAAACATATTTTTCTCACATTTCTTTAAAAATAAATTTATAAATTAAAAAAAATAAAAATTATACAAATATTAATAACAAATATCCATAAAAAATTTTAATTAAAATAAATTTTTATCACTTTATACAAAAAAATATAAATTTTATTTTATTAATTGTTCAAATAATTAAATCATTAATTTATTTTTATTATTTTTAGTAAAAACTAAAATATAATAAATTTAAAAATTGTTCCAAAAATAAATAATCAAAAACTTATAATAATTTTGATTATTTTTAAATTTTATTTATTTTTTTTAGTTTTTTTTATTAAAATAATTATTATAAATTTAAATATAAATTATAAATTAAACAAAGAAAGAGGATTTCATTATGTTAGAGAGTTATAATTTAAAAAAATTATTAAAATCTTTATTTATTTTTATTGGTCGTAAGATAAAATTTTTAACTATGTTTTATCTCACCACATTAATCTCATTATTTTTATTTTTATGGATTCATAGTATCGTTATAGATATAAATTTATACTTTTCTAAACTAATTCCATTTCTTTCAATAATTAAAAATGCTGTAAACTTAAAAAGTAAATTGAGAAGTTTTTTTAATTTCTTATATCTGTTTTAAATAATTATTCCATATTTATAATTATAGATATACATTTGTATTTTTCTAAATTTATTTTATTTTTTAACAATTAAAATGATTTAAGTTTAAAAAGCAAATTACAACAATTTTTTTAATAAACCTTTATTTTTATTATATTTATAACATTCATTATTTAAATACATAAGTAATTTAATTTGAATTATATTTTTAGAACTATTAAAATATAAAAAAAATAAAATATTTTTTGTTATAAAGTCACTATAATGCAATATTTATTATTTTCAGAGATATTAAAATATTTATTCAATATTAAAATTTAAAATCGATTTTTACATATAAAAAATTTATTTTTTATTAACGACTAAAATAATAATATTTTTTATAAAATTAAGAACAATTAGTTCCAAAAATTCATGTTAGCTTTCTTACATATTAAGAATAAAACTAATATTATTTATTTGTAAAAATTGATAAAGATCAATATAATAAAATTTTATCAATTACGAAATTAAAAAAACTCACAATCTTAATTTTCGCCATAATTAAAAAATATTAAAAATAAAAAATCCCTATATTATACTAAAGATTATCGCTTTTAGTAAAGAATGTAAATTTTTTTCAACTTATTAATAATATTTATAATTTAATAATTAACTGAAATAAAATAACAAAAATGTATAACAAAATAATTACAACAAAAATAGATATTAAAAAAAACGATAAAAAAGCCAAAAAATCCTCCTATTATTTTTCCAATAGTTCCAGAAAAAATATTAATAAAAAAACGCCAAACTAAAAAAAATTATTACAAACATCAAACTAAATATCATTAATTTAACCTCTTTTATAAAAAACTAATAAATATTAGTTAATATCTTGAAATTAAATATATCTACTAAAATAATAAAATAATTATATAAAATCTTTAATCTTAAAACAAATAAGTAAAATAGTTTTTATCAAAATTTTAAAATCATAATCATAACTAATTATTTAAAAATTATTAAAAAGAAATATTTATTTTTTATAATAAGTAGCAAAAATTAATTCTTCTATAATTCGATATTCTTTTAAAATATATTTGTATAAATTTAAATACGGAAAATAAATATTTCCTGAAAAACGCCGCAAAATATAAGTCAAATATAATATATTTACATAAGGCAAAGCTAACTGATAAATTTGCCTACCTCCGATAACAAAAATTGATTTTGATGTTTTATGAAAATTGTGTAAAAAAATTGTAACATCATTCACCTGACGGATAGAAATATCATCGCGATAATATTGTACAGAAATATCAGAAGCAGTAGTAGCCAAATAAATCGATTTAAAAGGAAATTTTTTATTTTTATAATAAGAACATAAAGATCGATATGTTCTTAAACCTACTAATATAGTTTGATTAGCAACTTTTTCTTTAAAAAAAGCTAAATCCTGAGGATAATGCCAAGGTAATCTTTCGCCATTGCCGATCAAAAAGTTACCATCTACAGCTGCTATTAAACTAATCATACTGCTATTTCTCCTTTTAAAGCTCCGTGTGCATCATAATTATGCAAACAAATATCTTTAATAGTAAAATCTTCAATAGAATGAATATTTTTATTTAAAGTAATATAAGATAATGGTTTAGGAGAACGTTTTAATTGAATTTTAATTTGAGGAATATGATTCAGATAAATATGAGCATCTCCTAAATTATAAATTAATTCATAAGCTTGCAAATTAGTGATATGAGCGATCAAACACAGTAATAAACCATAACTACTAATATTAAAAGGAATACCTAAAAATACATCAGCACTTCTTTGAAAAACTTGTAAAGATAACTTATTTCCTGTGACATAAAACTGCATTAATATATGGCAAGGAGGTAAAATCATTTTAGATATTTCAGGAGGATTCCAAGCAGAAATAATTAAACGACGAGAATTTGGATTAAATTTAATATCATGAATCAATTGTTTTAATTGATCAATTCCCGAAAAATCGCGCCATTGTTTTCCATAAATCGGACCAAGATTTCCATGTTTTTTAGCAAAATATTCATCTTGTTTTATTTTATTAATAAATTCTGATAAAGTTTCATTTTTAAAAAACGAAGAATTCCGATATTGTTCATAAGGCCATTCGTTCCAAATATTTACTTTGTTTTGTACCAAATAACGTATATTAGTATCACCTTTAATAAACCATAATAATTCATGTACTACTAGATTAAAATTAATTTTTTTTGTCGTTAACAAAGGAAATCCTTGAGTCAAATTAAAACGCATATGGTAACCAAAAATACTTTTAGTTAAAATTTTAGTACGATTATCACGTATATTACCATATTTTAAAATATTACGACATAAATTTAAATATTTTTCCATATCAAGAACAAATTAAACCCTTTACTAAAAAATAATATTTTTTTATAACTTAAATATTTTATAATTTTATGTTAAAAAATTTTTATTTATAAAATAATAAAATATTTATTTATAAAATATATAAAATTAATGGCGGAGGAAGAGGGATTCGAACCCTCGCATCTAATAAGATCTACGCGCTTTCCAAGCGAGCCCCTTTAACCAAACTTGGGTATTCCTCCTCCTAAAAAATCACCTTTATTAATTGCAAAATTTTTTGACAAAATAATAAAGGGATTAAGATTATTATTTACTTTAATTAACTTAATTATTTTGATCCGAAATAAAAGACATAACATCTCGAGCAATAGTTAATTCTTCATTAGTAGGAATAATCAAAATAGGAATTGTAGATTTTTTGCTAGCAATATTTCTCAATTTAGGACCATTTTCATTCAATGTTGGTTCTAAAAAAATATTTAAAACTGCTAATTTTGAAATAATTTCAGATCTAAAAAAAATAGAATTTTCCCCAACACCCGCTGTAAATACTAAAGCATCAATGCCTTCTAATGATACGTAATAACTAGCAATATAATCAACAATTTTCTTAATTTGAATATCTAAAGCTAATTTAGCCTGTTCATTGCCCTCCAACATCGCTTTTTCTAAATCTCTACAATCATTAGAAATTCCTGAGATACCTAATAAACCAGATTTATTATTTAAATCATCAATCACTTCTTGAGATGTTTTATTTTCATAACGAGAAATTAAAGCGACAATAGCAGGATCTACGTCACCACTACGCGTGCCCATCGGAACCCCAGCTAATGGTGTTACTCCCATAGAAGTATCTACTGATTCTCCTTTGCCATTGACAGCAGTAATAGAAACTCCATTACCAGCATGACAAATAATTAATTTTAAATTAGATTTTGCTAAAAAACGTTTCGCCTCTTGAACAATAAAACGACAAGAAGTACCATGAGCACCATATTTACGAATTTTATATTTTTTATACCATTCATAAGGAACTGCATATAAAAAATTAGAAGTTTTAATAGTTTGATGAAAACTAGTATCAAAAACACCTACATGAAGAGCTTTAGGTAAAATTTGTTTAAACAAACGAGCACCTAAAATATTAACAGGATTATGTAAAGGAGCTAAATTATTTAAACTTTCTAATTTATCAAGATTTTCATCTGTTAAAATAATAGAATTCGGAAATAATTCGCCACCTTGAACAATACGATAACCAATACCTTTTATTTCAGTAATTTCTTTGATTATTGATAATTCAATTAATTTTTTTAATAATAATTCAATAGCTAATCGATGATCAGTAATAGCTATATTTTGTTTATAAATTTGATCTAAAGTTTTAATAGTAAACATAGAGTTAACATTACCGATTCGTTCGAATAAACCACTACATAACATTTTTTCTGTAGTCATATTAATTAATTGAAATTTTAAAGATGAACTACCAGAATTCACAGACATAATTTTCATAAAAACCCCCCTTTTTTTATTGAAATTAATATAAACAAAAAGCTCTTTATAAATATATACAAAAAAATCCATAAATACATAATATATATAAAAAATCAAAAGTATTATTAATCCATTAATTCATATTTTTTTAATCGAATAAATAAAGTTTATCATATTTTGATATGGATAGATTATTTGCGTTTCAATAACAATTATTTGTCATTAGGTTACAATTATCTATTACAAATAGCCCCCATCTAAACCGGACAAGCAAGTTTCCCAGCATCCGGCTTGCCATAATTTACCCTCTTGCAAGGACTAACTTAATGTCACCACTGGTTAGTAATTTATTCTTAGCATTCTTTTTTCTTAAATTCTCTGATGTTATGAATTTATCTGGAAGTCAATATAATGCGGCTTAAAAAAGATGATAGTTGATAATCACATCTGGGGTTTCCTTTGGTATTCCTTATCATTTTTAGTCACTCTCCAATTATAAACATCCCAGTTTTCGGTATTGATTTTTCCTTTATGAGTGGTCTTTCATGAGTTTCCCAAATTCAAGGTTTTGTTCGGATTCTAACGATTAACATATAATTTTGCTTCGCTTAAGAGATTTTTAAAACAACTTTATTATTTTAGATAACTAAAATAAATTAATTGTTACCGATGTTTCTAACTAAACAAAAATAGTTAATAATTCCTTTACAAATAGTTTTTATAGATCCAAATTATTTATAACTCTTCTCTATCGGTCATTATTGGATAATATTAAATTTTGTTGCATTTCGAGCCATCCATATTCTTTCCCATATTCTTTTTATATTTAATTCCATCTTTAATGATTACCTGTTTTTAGTTATTAATGGATGATTTAACCATTTTTGAGGTGTTTCTTTAGCATCATCTTTAACAGTATATCATGATTAATAATTTTCAAGTAACCTTTAATATCGATTTTGATGATATAAAATCGAATCAATAACCTTTCCATTGCTTTTTTTGATCAAACAGTTTTTGATGAAGGTAATACCAAATAATAAAATTTTGGCATTACCCTCAGGAATAAGAATTATTTAACTGATTGGGATTGGTAGTTGTTATTGACGGATTCATAGCAATATTGCTCAATTTTTGATTTTTCCAATACCGCATATAGATCAATAAATACCTTTTTCCAATGCTCTTATGAGCCAAATATGATCACAAAATTGATAATCATTGATAAGGTTTTTCATCCCGCATTTAAATTATTGTTGAATACTAAACGATTTTAAATAATTCAAGATTGACAAAAAACTTAGCTGACTATTTCGTTAAATAAACAATAAGAATAAACAATAAATTACTGACTTCTTTCGCCCTATCAAGGTCGTTAACCTTGTTCCAGGGAGGACGATTCTCTTTATCATTCCAGATCAAGTTTTACTCCTCCGACTACTAAGAAGTCGCTTTATCCTTGGGCCTAATGACTTTAAACTCATTATTAGTTAATTTAATAACTGACCTTTAGGATTCTCCAAGTTACGCTAAATATCTACCTTGATTCCTTAGGTGAAGTAACCATTTTGTTAATGGTGAGATTCCAGGTTTGTTAATTGATAAACTATCCAATACGAATATCATATATTGATAGCCTCTGGATTGCTCGCTTATAGTAGTTTGCGAAACAGGTTTTACTATTACATCTACTTATCTTCTTAGGCCATTACAGGCTTATCCTTAGAACCATTTGGTGGCGGTATCTTCTTGACTAACTACTTCGTCGCAACCCGCTTTTAAGAACTGCTGTAATTCTTGAGAGTTTCCATTCAAGAACCGTTCTTAGCCTTACAGTGTTTATCGCACTGGTGATTGGTTAGTTCACTTGATATTTAGGCCTCTTTGGCGCCCATCGATAAATGATAATAATTCTATTAAGTTATGTGTTTTTTTTAAAGCACATTCTTTAGCAGCTTGAGAACATATAAAACATAATCGAGGATTTGGCGGATAAAATAAATTTCGGGAGATGTTTTCGTGTTTTAAATTAATAACATCTAAATCCAATAAACGAAAACAAATATTAGTTTTTTCTAAAATTAAAAAATTTTTTTTAATTTCTATTAATTTGGGTATTTCTGCAGTAATCAAAACTATATTAACATAAAAACCAGCTTTATCAAATAATATTCTAAAATCATTACAACCTAAACATATTTGTTCTTTTTGTAAAAAAGGTATTATAATACTTTTCATAAATAAATTAAAAAATTCAAAATATAAAGGTTTAAGTTTAATTATTCCCGGAATATTTAAATTAATAGTTAACAGACCTTTTTGATAATAATTTAACATTTTCAGTTGTAATATATATCTTTCTTCTTTGGCTTTTAAATATTGATTTATCATTTTATAAAACATACCAATTATACAAACCTAAATATAACAATCAAAATTAAAATAAATAATATTATTTTTATTTTACTTTATAAACGGTATCAATTAAAGTACCATCACGATACTCAATCAAAGCAATAACACGATTAGTATCATAATTAATTGGTAACGGTTTACCTACAATACTATAAGCCAAATCACGTAATTCACGAATATCTTTAACAACTATTCCAGATGATTTTAACCACATAAGCAAATCAGTTCTTATCGGATTTACAGCAATACCTAAATCAGTTACCAACACATCAATAGTATTTCCTGGAGTAACTATTGTTTGCACACGATCTACTATAGAGGAAATACGTCCTCGAATTAAAGGGGCAGCAACAATAGAAATTTTACTACCGTATGCTACATCACTATGACCCCCAGAAGCTCCACGTAAATATCCATCATTTCCTGTGATAACATTACAATTAAAATTAACATCTATTTCTAAAACACTTAAAATACCGAAATCTAATTTATTAACAGCACAACCTTTAATAAAAGGATTAGCATAAAAAGAAGCTGACATTTCTAAATGATTCGGATTGTTTTTTAAAGAATTAACCGCTTCTAAATCAAAAGATTGAACATCTAATAATGTATTAACTAATCCTTCTTTTAATAAATCTACTTCTAATTTAATAATTCCTCCTAAAAAAAAAGAAGATTTTATTTTCTTACGCCTCATTTCATCAGATAAAATTACTAAAGATGCTTGAGAAGCCCCTCCAGTACCCGTTTGAAAAGAAAAACCATTTTTAAAATAAGGTGTGTTTTTAATAACTTTAACAATATTTTCGGCAATAATAATTTCTTTAGGATTAAATTTAGAATGAATTTCTCCTGAAGAAATTTTTTTATTATCACCAATCACTTCCAATTTCACAACATAATCAACATAAATTTGCGGAATAGAAATAGGATTATTTGGATAAGAAACTAAAGTATCTGTGATAATAATAGTTTTATCAGCATATTGCGCATCTACAATAGCATAACCCAAAGATCCTACACAAGAATCACCTATAACACCATTAGCATTACCCATCTCATCGCTACTTGAAGCGGCCAAAAAAGCAACATTAATATAAGATTGTCCTGTAGTAATAGACCGCGCTCTACCACCATGAGATCTAATAATAACAGGTTTTGTTAAAAGACCTTCAGAAATAGCATTACCTAATTCTCCCCTTATAGCTGAACCTTCTAAAGAAGTTACAATACCGTCTTTAATATATGTAATAAAACAATCATGAGACTTCGTAAAAGAAGAAGCTAAAACAGTTAAATTTTTAATATTTAATTTTTTGATAGCTTCCATAACTTGTTGAAAAGTTTTATCGCCATGCCTAAAAGCATGATGAAACGAAATAGTCATGCCATCTTTCAAACCACTTTTAACAATAGCTTCTTCTAAAGAATTTAAAACTTTATTATTTGAACAATTATATTGATTATTTTTAATTTTAGTCGTTGTGCCAATACTATTATCATCGATTTTACAATCATAAATTGCATTATTATTATGATTATCTATTTTTTTTGAATTTTTCTTAAATTGTTCTATCATTGAATTATTCCTTTTTTATTAATTAACAATTTGAAAATAACTTAATTTTATTAAATTTTTTTAATCGAAAAAGCTATCTAAATAAGTTTTTATTATTCAATAACATTATATTATTATATTTCTTAATTTCTTTTAGTATAGCTTTAATAATATTTATTTATATCAGAAAAACACAAAAAAATTATCAAATATTGAAATAATAACATATTTCGCCAAACGTTATTAAATCATTAAAATAAATTTACTATATCGTCTGAAATACATTATATTTTAAATTTATCGTTGATATAAAAAATACAAAATAAATTTGTTATTAATCTTCTATGATAGGATTTGGAATATTAGCTTTCTGTAAAACGTTTTCTGCATATTTTATAACTGGTTTATCAATCATTTTGCCATCAATCGCGAATACACCTTGATTTTGTAAACGATATTTTTTATATAAAGTTAAAATTTTTAAAGCTTCTTGAATTTCTTTATCACTAGGTTGAAAAACTCGATTAAGAATAGGTAATTGATCAGGATGTATAGCAGATTTGCCATTAAAACCCATTTCTTTTACTAAAATAGCTTCTTTTTCTAAACCTTTTAAATCTGAAACATTATCATAAATACAATCAATAGCATCAATATCAACAGATCTAGCTGCATGCAATATCATTTGGCGAGCAAAAAACAATTCATGACGATTAATAGTTTTAGTAGATTGCAAATTTAACATGTAATCTACACCACCCAAAGCAATCCCTACTACTCGCGAAGAAGATGACGCTATTTCGAGCGCATTTAAAACTCCTTTAGCGCTTTCTATAGCGCAAAAAATAACAATTTTAGAAGGTTTGTTATATTTAGCCTCAATATTTTCAATATCTTTAATAACTCTTAAAATTTCTAATTTTGATTCAACCTTCGGTAAACGAATAGCATCTAATTTTTCATTAGTTACCATAGCTTCCAAATCTTTCTGATAAAAAGGAGTGTCGAAAGCATTAATTCTTACCATAGTTTCAATATTAAACCTATGATAATCCAAAAAACTGATCATATTTCGAGTTAATTCGCGTGCAGCATCCTTTTCTTCAACAGCAATAGCATCTTCTAAATCAAATATCACAGTATCCACTTGATAAGAAATAACATCTTTAAATAAAGCAGGATTGTTACCAGGTAAAAATAACATGGTTTTTCTATTTTTTTTCATTTTTAGTCTCAATATTCTTTTTTATATTTAAAAATTAAAAAATTTTAATAATAATATAGATAAATCAAGTTCTAGACCGCTCTAAAGCTATTAAAATACGTGATTTTAAAACAATTTCTAAAGCACCTTGATCTTGAATTAAAACTTTACAACTAGTGACATTATTTTTTTTTAAAATTCCAAGAACTAAAGAACGCATTTGTTCTCCAAATTGTTTTTCAAAAGGCGATTGGATGATAATTTGTATAATATCAGATAAATTAGGTTCTATAGTTATTAAACAATCACTCGAATTGAGAGAACCGCAAAAAGCTCTTTTTATAATTGGATTTGATTTATTATTATTTATCATTTTGTAATAATCCTCTTTTTTCGATAACTTTTTGCACTATATTAACATATTTAATAGCTAAATTAGCTATTTTAGATTCATCTACTATATCCACATCACGATCGCTACCTAATTCACCTGTAATACCAACTGCTAATGCTCCTGCTTCGAAATAATCTAAAATATTTGATAAATTAATACCTCCTGTTGCTAAAATAGGCCAATTCGGAAAAGGATCTCTGATTAAAGATAAAGCTTTAGCTGTAAATGCAATACTTGGATACAATTTCAATAAAGAAGCACCTTTTTGAATAGCTAAATACATTTCATTAACAGTCATAACTCCGGGAACATATAAAATATCATTTTCGATAGACCAATTTAAAATTTCTTCATTATAAACCGGAGAAACCAAATATTGCGCTCCCGATTCTAAAGCTGTTTTAGCTTCGTGTAATGTTAATACGGTACCAGCTCCAATCATTGCTTTTGGATATTGCAAACTAATTTCTTTAATTAAAGAAAAAGCCTGAGGAATAGTTAAAGTAATCTCGGCAAAACGAAAACCATTTTCTAATGTATTTTTTAAAATTTTATAAGCGTTATTTTTAGTTTTCGTACGGACAATCACGCTTAAAGGATTTTGCTTTAAATAATAAATTTTTTTTTGAATATTTTGCACTTAACACACTCCATTTTTATTAATTTTAGTTAATAAATATATTTTGAAAATAAAAAGTCAATATTAATAAATATTATTCAACCGATTTACACAAAATAAAAAATAAGTTACAACAGATAAATCAGCACAACCTCCTGGAGAAATTTTATTGTTTACATAGTAATTATTTTTAGACAAAATAGCTTTTTGAAAAGTTATAAAACCCATATTTTCTAAAATATTTAACCATGATAAAGCTTTTTTTTGTATTTTTTTAAAAAATGAAAAACCAATTTTATTAATTAAAGTTGTATCTTCGATAATACCCATATAAAAAATTAATAAACATAAATAAAATTCTTGAGATTTTAAATAGGGATTTCTTTTATAAATACGTAAAATAAACGGTAAACCTTGAAAAAAAATTTTATAATAACCCGCTAAAGCTTCTCCACGTGCCCCCATGATTCCAAATTTTTTAAAAATTTTTTCACCAGAAGTTTTATTATTAAAATATAAAAAATCTTTACGTAATTCTTTAGTTAATTGGCAGGTTTGAAAATGCCAATTAGAAAAAGGAATATTATGAAATAAACAATATGAAACCACATAATAAATAATTCCAAAAGAAAAAATTAAACCTTTATGGGTATTTACATTATTGGTAACTTTGAACATGCGTTTTTCTTGTTCTATACCTAATATTCTTAATTTATTAAAATTTAATGATTTATGTAATAAAACTAAATTATAAATATGACGAAAATAAACACTAAAAGTTTCTTTAGACTTCATAAAAAGATTAAAATTCATATCTTGATGAGATCCGCAGCTATTTATAGAAACTAAACCTAAATACGGATAGATTAATTGCGTTTTATACAACGATTTGTATTTGTTGTTTTATTTACAATCAGCCCCCGTCCAAACCGGACAAGCAAGTTTCCCAGCATCCGGCTTTCCATAATTCACTCTCTTTCGAGAACTAATTTCCCCTCGCGGTTGATTAGTTATTTATTCTTATTGTTCTTATTCTTTCTGATATCCTGTATTTGTTGATTTGTTACCTTACGATGACAATCTTTACACAATACCTTTGTTCTTTTATTCATGATACTTTG
>NZ_JAOSIM010000049.1 GCF_030586805.1 Candidatus Phytoplasma fabacearum | reverse complement strand
CGAAAAGGGATAAATTATGGAAAGCGGTGTGCTTGGAAACTTGCTCGCACCGTTTGGACGGGGGCTGTTGGTAATATTTGGTAGAAAGATCAATCTTATCAAAGAAACGCCAATAATCTATCCGTATTATAAAACATTATGATGAATCTTTTATCCCTGAAACACCCGATCAACAAGAAATAGATAGTAAATATTTTTACAATAATAATAATCAATTAGTGGAAATTAAAGATAAAAATGATAATACAAAAGTTATTTATAAATATGATGATCAAAACAGATTAATTAAAAAAATTAAACTTTATATAAATTATAACGGAGATTGTTACCAAAATATTTTTATTTATGAATATAATAAACAAAACCAAAAAATTTTGAAAACATATAAAGAATTAATAAAACCCAACAGAGGAATGTTTCGTTTTTTGAAAAAACAAAAACATATAAAATGCAATATGTCTCATGAATACTACTATGATAATAAAAAACAAAAAAAAATCAAAATTTTTCATTGTGGTAAAAAAAATAGTCTCTTTAAATATGAATATAATACTGTCTAATACTATAATGTTATAAAAATAATCTAAAATATAATAATTAAATGTAATATGTTATATTAAATTAATAAAAAACAAATTATAATAATTAAAAATTATAATTTGTTTTTATTTTTTTATTATATAAACGATTTAAATTATATTTTTTACAAAATTTTAACAATAAATTTAAATTAATATTTTCTTTATAAGTTTGTGTATAATCAAAAGACAATGGGACAGCTTTATCAATAGTTATTAACAAACGATTAAGATTAATTCTCTCGCGAAATGGTTCTATTTTTTTCCTTAAATTATAAGGAATTTGTTCTAAATTAATTAATAAATTATCTAAATTATGAAATTTATGCAACAATTTAAGAGCAGTTTTAGGACCAATACCTGGAATGCCTACAATGTTATCGGAATTATCTCCAATCATGCTTTTAAAATCAACTATTTGTTCAGGTTTTAACTGATATTCTTTTTGTAATAATTCTTTATTAAAATCACTGGTATTCGTTAAACCTTTTTTTATTATACGAATAGTAACATAATTATTGATTAATTGTAAAAAATCATGATCACTAGAATAAATATCTGTAATTACTTTATTAGAACTAGCTTGTTGAGCAATAGTTCCAATAATATCATCCGCTTCATAAATACGGATAGATTATTGGCGTTTCTTTGATAGGATTGATCTTTCTATCAAATATTACCAACAGCCCCCGTCCAAACGGTGCGAGCAAGTTTCCAAGCACACCGCTTTCCATAATTTATCCCTTTTCGGGTTTAACTTCGTGTCACCACTGGTTAAATGTTTATT
>NZ_JAOSIM010000048.1 GCF_030586805.1 Candidatus Phytoplasma fabacearum | reverse complement strand
ATTTATCACATTCTTCTTTATTTTTGAGGAAAATATATTTTTATTATTAAAAAACCAAACAAAATAACAAAACTAAACCTCATATAAAGCATCTTTTTGAAAAAAACAATTAACTTAAATTTTTCTGATACCATTGGTATTGCCATTTTGGAATTTTTTTATTATGATTGCCATTGATTATTGCTCCGATTTTTTTAATAATATGGTTTTGTTGGTGTTCGATGTTATTGAAATCAGTTGTGTTTAAAATTAATTTAATGCCGAGGTTGTTTCGTTTAAAAAAATTCTTCATAACCTTTGGCTACTTTTTGGAAATATGAGACGGGGTTGGATTCAATAACATCGATTTGACGGTGAGGTTAAGTTTGTTTGCGATGTAATTCTATTTCAGGAGTTGTTTTTAAATAGATAGTCAATGGCGGGTTGAATAAAAACATTTCCTTAAAAGATTAAAAACTTGATAATTGGTGTTATTTTGATACGGATAAACATGGTAAGTAAAGTTAGAACCCAACCAACGATCGATCAAAATAATTGCGTTTGTTTTTAACAAAGGTATAAGAATTTCTTCTTTGGTTTGGACCATATTGGAAAAACTTAATAAATAACGAGTTGGGTTGATTAAATGTTTTCAAGTTAAAAAGATTTTACGGATTTTTGGTCCAATAAATAGAACTACCTAACTCTCTTGTAACACAATGACCTTTTGGTTTTGAGTTTGGAGTTTTTTTCTTTAATTTTTCGGATTAAGGTAATTTTGCTACTTTCATCTAAACCTTCTAAAAATATTAATTTAATTTTATTGCTCCTTATTTGAAAAAATTTGGGATAAAAAAAGACCTTCTTAAAGAAGAAGGTCTTAAATCTATTAAGATTTAAATTTACTTAATTTTTTTAAATAAATTTTTTGGGATAATTCTTGTTTTGATTTTTTTAATAATTCTAAATACTTTTTGCCATCTTTCATTATTTTTTTACAAATTCATTATCCTGATATATGCGGATAACATGGTAATGAGTATCGTTAAAATAAATTAAGAAATAAGCCAATTTGGCTTGAGAACAATACAATTGGCATTGAACTTGGGCCCAATAGTTGTTAGGTGATACTTGTTTATTTGAAAAAAATGTAAAAATAGTATCAGGGAATTTTAGGTTAGTTATTTTTTCAAAATAATTACGTGTAATGGTTTCGGTTTTGTTACCGTGTTCAATGAACTTATTACTGGTGGAAGACGCTATAAAAAGTTTATCGTTTACCAATTTTGTTAAAGGCTTCGAAAATGGTTGTTACCCATGATGCTACCTATTTCTGAAGCATTAATATATTTTTTGGTGATGTTGGAACTATGTTTTGGCACGTTAGGTTAAGTTGATTTTCATAATTAATTACGCTTTCTTAAAAATTTTTTAAATAATAATTAAAGATATTTTTCTAAAAAATAAATAAAACCAAAAATGTACTAA
>NZ_JAOSIM010000047.1 GCF_030586805.1 Candidatus Phytoplasma fabacearum | reverse complement strand
GCAATCCGCTTTTATGGTCTGCTGTAATCCGTCATTCTTTCGTTTGACTGACCAACCATATCCCTTCAGGGTTTATCTTCCCTGGCTATTGGTTAGATAGCACGAAATTTAGGCCTCTTTGGCGCCCACTTCGGAAACATCATATTTAAAATTTTTATCTATTTTATCTAATATAGAAACAATTTCCTTATCATTAATAATCATTTGAATAGTCTTTTCTTCATGATTAATACCGAAAACTCGTTCAAAAATATGAGAATAAGAACTATGTCCGATATCATGCAATAAAGAAGCAACTAATAAAATTAATTTATTTCTTAAAGAAAATTTTTTTTCTATTAACTGAAATTTATGAAATTCTAAAAAACGTCTAGATAATTCATAAACACCTAAACTATGAGTAAAACGTGAATGTTCAGCACCAGGAAAAACCATATGAACACATCCTAATTGCTTAATACGTCTTAATCTCTGAAAAAGACGAGTATTAATTAACTCTTCTAAAAATAAATATTCTAAATAGATATAACCATAAACAGGATCTTTAATAACTTCAATTTTTTTAAATTTTCTTGGTTCTTCTGACCAAAACGATTCTAAAAT
Organism: Candidatus Phytoplasma fabacearum; assembly: GCF_030586805.1. Lineage (GTDB taxonomy): Bacteria > Bacillota_I > Bacilli_A > Acholeplasmatales > Acholeplasmataceae > Phytoplasma > Phytoplasma fabacearum. The sequence goes on along the minus strand of NZ_JAOSIM010000047.1, from coordinate 928 downwards.
CACAAATAAAAACTCTTTCTTCTATATAAATTCTATATAAAAAATCTTTTTACTTTCTTTTTTACTTTCTTTTAAAAAATAATTCTTTTAATACTGAATTATTATTTAAAAATATTTAAAATAAATATCAAAAATTATTTCTAAAAAATTATATAAATAGACATAAATACATAGTTTTTAAGAATAAACATTAAAATAAAAATATTTAATATTTAAAATTTACTTAAAATAAATCACTTATAATTATTTAAATTTTATTGAAAAAATTTATATAATTTTAATTTACTTTGTGTTACAAATTATACGGATAGATTAATTGCGTTTTATTCAGCGGTTTATCTTTGCTGTTTTATTTACAATCAGCCCCCGTCCAAACCGGACAAGCAAGTTTCCCAGCATCCGGATTTCCATAATTCACTCTCTTTCGAGAACTAATTTCTCCTCGCGGTTGATTAGTTATTTATTCTTATTGTTCTTATTCTTTCTGATATCATGTATTTGTTGATTGGTTATCTTCCGATGACAATCTTTACACAATACCTTTGTTCTTTTATTCATGATACTTTGGTAATGCGCATTGCGAATTGTCCCAATGTGATGAATTTGAAGTTGGGTTGTTTTGTCGCAATTCTCACAATGTTCCGCTTTTAGACGGTCAGTTAGATGGATACGACCTTGGAATATAAATCTATTTATGGTAATGTCCGGGTTTCCCTTATAGTTACGCATTTTTTTAATTTTGTCCCAAGAGTAAAAATTCCATGGTTCGTATTGGGTTTCCCTTTTATTAAGATAAGAAATCCCCCAAGTTGACCCTATATTAAGTTTATTCATTCCCTGCTGGAGTTCTCTTTTCAGAGAGTAGCCATTTGATGAACAATATTGAATTCTATTCGATGTTCGTGAAAAGTTTAGTTTCTGGTGAAAC
>NZ_JAOSIM010000046.1 GCF_030586805.1 Candidatus Phytoplasma fabacearum | reverse complement strand
TTAATTAATCGCAAATAGTCAATGCCCTTGAATCTTGGTTTTATTGGCTTTATCGCGTCTAGTCCCAATTTCTTGAGTCTAAATCCAAAACTCCATTCCGAAAAAATGTTTTCAAAATAGGGAGTTAAGTATTATTCTATAAGCCTTTTGGATGATTCTATCTTGCATGGTAGGGATTCCGAGTGGTCTAGGTTTCTGCCCCGTTATTGGTAGCAATCTGATGAAACGTGAGGTAGGTATTAATTAAGTTGTTCATTCCCCATTTGAGTTCTTGTTTTAATATGTGTTGTTTTAAAGATTGGTCGTGAATCTTACTCATTGTCCAGAGAAGTTTCGATTTTAAGAACTCAAAATCATTTTTCTAGGTTTTACCTATTCCTTCTGCGGTCTCAACGAATAAACAATAAATTACTTTCTTCTTTCGCCCTATGAGAGTTATTACCTCTCTTCTTGGTAAGACGATTAGCTAGCTTATTCCAAAACTAGGTTTACCCTTACGACTACTAAGAAGATGCTTTATCCTTGACTATCAGGGCTTTTATTTCCTGATTTGTAAATTTAATTACTTAGTTTTAGGATTCTCCAAGTTACACTAAATTTCTACCTTAATTCTTTAGGGGAAGTATCCTCTTAAAGAGGCTGATTCCAGGTTTTCTTATCTGATAAACTACTCAATACTAATGGTTTATATCGATAGCTTCTGGACTATCCGTTTCAGCAACTTCCGGAATAGGCTTTATCATGACATCAATTTTCCTTCTTAGGCCATTTCAGGCTTCTCCATGGAATTATTCGGTGGCGGAATCCTCTTGACTAATTTGCTTTTGTCGCAATCCGCTTTTATGGTCTGCTATAATCCGACATTCTTTCGTTTGACTGACCGACCATATCCTTTCAGGGTTTATCGGCCCTGGCTATTGGTTAGATAGCAAGAAATTTAGGCCTCTTTGGCGCCCATATAAATACGATTATATTTTGTGAATAAATTTTCTTGTTTTTTATTTAAAGGTTTTACTAAAATAGATATAATATTTAATTTATTAGCTCCTTTGATATCTGTAGCCAATTGATCCCCGATCATAACTACTTCTTGAGTTTTTGTTCGAGTTAAATCTAAAACTTTTTTGAAGTACGAATAGATTATTGGCGTTTCTTTGATAGGATTGATCTTTCTACCAAATATTACCAACAGCCCCCGTCCAAACGGTGCGAGCAAGTTTCCAAGCACACCGCTTTCCATAATTTATCCCTTTTCGGGTTTAACTTCGTGTCACCACTGGTTAAATGTTTATTCTTGACCTTTTATTCTTTTCAAATATTCTATAAGCCTTTTGGATGATTCTATCTTGAATAGTAGGAATTCCAAGTAGTCTAGTTTTATCTTTTCCTTTCGGAATATGAACTCTTTTAACCAGTTTCGGGTTATATTGGTTGTGAACATATTTTTGGTGATATTTCTTTAACTTGTTTAAGTCCATATCATCTATTATTCTCCCATCAATTCCCAGTGTTTCTGCCCCGTTATTGGTAGCAATCTGATGAAAATTGAGGTAGGTATTAATTAAGTTGTTCATTCCCCATTTGAGTTCTTGTTTTAATATGTGTTGTTTTAAAGATTGGTCGTGAAT
>NZ_JAOSIM010000045.1 GCF_030586805.1 Candidatus Phytoplasma fabacearum | reverse complement strand
CCGCTTTTAAGAACTGCTGTAATTCTTGAGAGTTTCCATTCAAGAACCGTTCTTAGCCTTACAGTGTTTATCGCACTGGTGATTGGTGAAATCACACGATATTTAGGCCTCTTTGGCGCCCAGATAATTGTATTAATATTAAGTTCAGTAATTATTTTAGATAAAGGTGGAATTAATTGATGATATTGATGCCTTTCGAATTTAATTGTTTTTAAATTTTTGGCAATAATTCCAAATTGAGAAAATGAAATTCCCAAAGTTTTTTCTCCTAAATCTAAACCTAAAAAATTTTCTTTTCGATATAATTGTGATTTTATAGACATTTTAACCATTCTTGTTTCAATATTATTAATTTTTCCTTGTTATAACTAACACTTTTAGCAAAATTCGCATTTCCTCCACCTTTTCCTTCGATAATGAGATTTACACGTTTTATAAACATTTTAGCGTTAATACTATCAATATTACTTTTACAAATTAAAATAAAATATTCAGGTTTTTGTTTATATAAACATAAAAAATTAATTTTTAATTTTTGTATTAAATAATCTAAAAGATTTTTCAACATATTTTCGTCAATATTAATATTATCACAACTCAAAAACATGCAAGGTTCTATTTTAGAAGGTATAATCTTTTCAGCTTCTTTCATCATTTGTATTATAGCTTTTTGATTAATTTGTTTTTGCATTTGTAACCATAATTTTTGTAATTCTTCATAATATTCTTTATAAACAAAAATACTTTTATAACTATCTTTGGTTTCTTTAAATTGAGGAATGTTAATTTTATTGTCCAAATCATGATAAAATTGTTCTATTTTATGCAATATTTTTTCCTCTTGGATACGTAAATGTTTAGTTTTAGAATCAAAACCCATAATAATATTATAATTAGTCGTTGTTGCTTCAATTCTATAAATTCCAGAACCGATAGAAGCATAAGATAAAATAGCAAATTTCTCCAAAAATAAAGTATTAAAGGCATGGGTTCCGCCACATAATTGAGTTGAAATGTCATTAATTTCGATTACTCTCACAATATCATTATACTCAACTTGATCAAGTAATTGTATTTTTTGATCTTGAGCTTCTTCCAAATTCATTATTTTAACATTTATAGGATATTTTTTATTAATCCATAAATTTATTTTGTTTTCTATTGTTATAAGATCTTCTACAGATAAAGATTTATAATAATTAAAATCAAATTTTAAAATTTTATGATTCAAAAAAGAACCACATTGTTTTATATCAGAATTAAATAAAATTTTTAAAGCAGAATGTAATAAATGTGTCGCTGTATGATTTAAAGAAATTAAATGTCTTTTTTGCAAATCAATGCATGTTTGTACTTGTTGACCTAATTCAAAACAATCTTGAGTATAGTGCAAAAATTGCCCACGAGGTAATTTAATAACTTTTTCGATATAACTTTGATTAATCATACCAAAATCTGAAACTTGTCCTCCCATTTCTGCATAAAAAGGAGTTTTGTCTAAAACAATTCCATTGTTAAAAACTTTAATAACTTTAGCCGAAGTGCTAAAATACGGATAGATTAATTGCGTTTTATTCAGCAATTCGTTCTTGCTGTTTTATTTACAATCAGCCCCCGTCCAAACCGGACAAGCAAGTTTCCCAGCATCCGGCTTTCCATAATTCACTCTCTTT
>NZ_JAOSIM010000044.1 GCF_030586805.1 Candidatus Phytoplasma fabacearum | reverse complement strand
TGCGTTTTATTCAGCGATTTATCTTTGCTGTTTTATTTACAATCAGCCCCCGTCCAAACCGGACAAGCAAGTTTCCCAGCATCCGGCTTTCCATAATTTACTCTCTTTCGAGAACTAATTTCTCCTCACGGTTAATTAGCTATTTGTTCTTATCGTTCTTGTTTCTAATATCCTGTATTTGTTGATTGGTTATCTTCCGATGACAATCTTTACACAATACCTTTGTTCTTTTATTCATGATACTTTGGTAATGCGCATTGCGAATTGTCCCAATGTGATGAATTTGAAGTTGGGTTGTTTTGTCGCAATTCTCACAATGTTCCGCTTTTAGACGGTCAGTTAGATGGGTACGACCTTGGAATATAAATCTATTTATGGTAATGTCCGGGTTTCCCTTATAGTTACGCATTTTTTTAATTTTGTCCCAAGAGTAAACATTCCATGGTTCGTATTGGGTTTCCCTTTTATTAAGATAAGAAATCCCCCAAGTTGAACCAATTTTACCTTTCTTTCGAACTTTGGCAATTGACGTTTTCCGTTCCCTTGCCAGTGTTTTCAAACAGCTGTATTCAGCTAGATAACTTAAGTGAGTCAAAACACTTAGATTGTTAGCCCAACAAAAGTATTGGATAATTCCTCTAACGATTGTTTGATAGGTCCCGATTATTTCTAATTCGTCTCTTTCTGCTAATGTTTCATCGTGTTTCACCTTTCCCTTTTTTAACCAATTATATTCATATCCATATTCTTTGGCTTTCGCCTTGGGAATTTGGATTTGCACTTGACCGTTCAAGGAATTCTTTGTGGTTTTCCTCTCCCGGGTTTTATTGGTAGGGTTAACTTTTATCATGTAGGATAGAAACCTCGTTCCTTTACTGGCTTTAACAATTTTGGACTTATCCTTACTAACAGTAAGGTTCAGATCTTGCTTTAGCCATTGTGTTACTTGGTCTTTGATTATTTCCGCCTGGTTATATTCGCCTTTAATACCAATGATGAAATCATCAGCATAACGGATGTATTCAACTCTTGGTTTTGGATTTAGGTTGATGTTTCTGTCCACCCCCAGATTACGATGCTGGTGTGTTTTCCATGCCTTCCAATATTCTGGGTTACTTTTCTTAATTGGTTTCCCTTCCTTAATCAGTCTCTCCATTTTCAGGTCAATGTGGTGTAAATATACATTTGCTAGCAAAGGAGAAATTATTCCTCCTTGAGGAGACCCCGATAAAGATTCGTATTTGATGTCATCCTTCATGAAACCGGCTTTCAACCATTTGCTAATGGTTGCGAGCGTTTTATTCTTTTTGATGAACTGATTCAAGATTCTCATCAGAATCTCATGATTGATGGCATCAAAGTAACCTTTTAAGTCAATTTGGACAAGGTAATCAATTCCTAGAAATCTTTGTTTGACACGTTTGATAGCATCATGACATGATTTTTTGGTTCTAAATCCAAAACTCCATTCTGAGAAGATATTTTCGAAATAGGGAGTTAAAAGTTGTTCCAGGCATTTTTGCATCAATCTATCCTTGATGGTCGGTATGCCTAAGGGTCTGGTTTTTTTATTATCTTTAGGAATGAAGATTCTTTTAACTGGTTTTGGGTGGCAACCATTATTGACGTATTCTAGATGGTATCTTTTTAATCTTTCCAGATTAATGCCATCGATGGTTTTATTGTCGATGCGTAGTGTACCCGCCCCTTTGTTAGCCGCGATTTTATTAAATGCTGTTAACGTGTTATAAAAGTTATTCATTCCCTGCTGGAGTTCTCTTTTCAGAGAGTAGCCATTTGATGAACAATATTGAATTCTATTCGATGTTCGTGAAAAGTTTAGTTTCTGGTGAAACCGTTGTTGACACA
>NZ_JAOSIM010000043.1 GCF_030586805.1 Candidatus Phytoplasma fabacearum | reverse complement strand
TATTATTATCAAATTTGGAAATTTGAATATACCACTATTATATAACTTTAAGAAAGAAATGTTTAAACAAAATAATGATGAAATAAATTTTTATCATTATTTATTGATAATCGGTTGATAGAATTGAATATTTTATAATAAAATTAAATTGAAATAATTATTAAAAATAGATAATCTTCCAAATATTTTTGAAAACAAATTTAAAAATTTAACAGAAAAAATAAAAAAAATAAATTGAAATATCCAAAAAAAGATAAATTTAATTTGTTTTATATTAATAAAAAAAAGTTATAGAAAACTAATTTTTTCTATTTATATTAAGGATAACAACAGATTATTTATATTACATTTACATTGTTTCGAGTTTTTGCAGGATTTGGAATTTTTCTTGATAAAAATTCATTATAAGAAAGTTTTAATAATTAAACAATTTAATTAAATATGCTTAATTTTATAATTTTAATTCAACTAAAAAATTTTAATTCTAGATTTGCTCCTTCTCGGAATGCACTCAAATTAAAGATTATTTAAAATAATTAATTATTAATAGTGTTGTTTTCATTAAAAAAATGTTTAAATAATATATAAATGCGTCAAAAATACAAAATATATTAATCTAAAAATTAACTTAGATAGGTTTTTTAAATCTTTTTTAATATTATATTTTAGTTAATAAAGATAAAAATTTATTAAACAAAAATATTAAAAGATGATATATTTCGATATTAAATGTTAAATTTTCAAAAAATTTTTTTAAATAAAATTTTAGAGGAAGATTAAAATGAAAATAGAAAATTTTAAAGTTGATAAATTAGAAAAAACTAGAGAAGATAAATTGGCTAATATTGAAAAAAATTTAAAATTATTCGCCGATCCAGGAATTTATTTAATTAGAGTTTTAATTAGTGGTCTTTCTGATAAAATTGATAAATTGGTTTTTGCTAAAACTTTAGTCAAATTACAAAGAAGTACTTATTTAAGAAATTTTTTTATAACTTCTTTGTTTTCTCCTAGTTATGAAGAATGTAAATTAACTTGGAAATTTTATTCTCGCGAAAGGTTTTATAGTTTTTTAAATGGTTATAATCGTGAATCAGCTTTAATAGTAAATGATTATCTTCCGGATAAGAATGAAAGTTTAAGCCCTTTAATTAGTATTTTTGATCCCGGTTTTCACGGTTCAGGATCAGGAAGTTCGCGAATTAGAAATATTTTTCAAGATTGTTTAAGATTAGCAATTTTAGTGATTGATTTTCCGGATTTAGAAAAATTTATAAGATTTTGGCATGAAAAAAAATTTCGCGATCTTTCTGGTGTACAAACTGATATTGATCGTTTGAGGTGGCGTTTAACTTTTAATTTTAAATTTGATGATTTACAAAATTGTTGTTATATTTATGCTTTTGATTATTCATTAGACAAATCTATTTTAGTAGGTAAGTTGGCTTATAATTTTATTAAATTTTTAATTAAAACGATTGATACTGAAATGTATTATTTTTGTAATTTTGCTTGATTAAAATATTTATAATAAGATGATAGTTAAATTTGTAGAAAATGAGGATTTATATTTATGAAAAATACTTGGTCTGAGTATCATTTACGTTCTTTTAATCTGGATAATCCTGATTTAATTTTTATTATGAGAAATATTATTGAACAACTGGCGATTAAATCTCCGAAAAGAAAATATAATCATCGTTGTCGAAGTATTGCTATTGAAGGTCCTAAAAACATTGGCAAAACCCAATTTATTTTTTCTTTTTTAGATTTAATTAATCGTCCTTTTAATTTTATGAATGGTAAATTTGATTTTTCTAAAAAAAATTATGATGATACCTATGAAGTTGATGTTTTTAAAAATTTTACAATATCAAAAGTTTTTAAAGAAGAGAAAAAGATATTTTTTTTCGGTTGTAATCAAAAATTGGCGAATGTCAGTTATGCGGGAGGACATATGAGACAAATTATGAGCGATAAGCTTTGTATTACTTTGTGGAATCCGGAAAATTCTTTTTTTGAACAATTAAGTAAAATAGATCAAATGTATAAAGATTATATTAATCCGAACACTATTTATATCCGGATTCATGATAATAAACTGCTTTATAATAAAAATTTTAAGGATATTAATGCTTAAAAAAATATTAAGATTTTAAATAAACTTTTTGATAAGTTTCGAAGCCATATTTTCGTAATAATTCGTCAGCATCTTTACAATCAGCGAACTTTTCCCCGTTCACTAAACAACCAAATGAAGAGGTTACAGTGATAACATTGAATAAAAAATAAAGAAAAGAATTAATAATAAAGACCAATTTTAAAATTGGTC
>NZ_JAOSIM010000042.1 GCF_030586805.1 Candidatus Phytoplasma fabacearum | reverse complement strand
CCGCTTTTAAGAACTGCTGTAATTCTTGAGAGTTTCCATTCAAGAACCGTTCTTAGCCTTACAGTGTTTATCGCACTGGTGATTGGTGAAATCACACGATATTTAGGCCTCTTTGGCGCCCAGATAAATAATATAACTTTAACATAATTTTTTTAAACCTTTATTAAAAATTTAATATAATTTAATTTATATTTTTACAATCTATATTCTATAATACTTTAAAAAAATTTCGATAAAAAAATATAAATTATCAAAATATTATTTGAATTTTAAAAAGTTTAAAAAAATGAAAAATTAATTTATAATTTATTAATTATTTTGATATTTGTTATAATTTAGTTATATTTTTTTATAAATACCAAAAAAATTTAATTAATATATTTGACAAAAGTTAAATTAATTTTAAAATTCAATTTTTATTAAAAAAATTTACATTTTTTTAAATTAAATTTCTTTTAATAAATAATTAAAATTTTTTGATAATTGTATTTGTGCTTTTGAAAATAATTAAAAATAACTTTTTTATCTTGATATTAAATTCTTATCTTGAAATTTAAGAAAATTTTTTTATGGTCAAAATAAAAGTTATATGATTTGATTATTTTAATGATTAATAAACCAAATAACCAGTTGTGATACAAAAAGTGAGTCTTCAAAAGAGGATAAATTATGGCAAGCTGGATACCGGGAAATTTGCTTATGGGAGGCTATTTGTAATAGCTATCAGAAAGATAAATTTCGAGATCAAAACTTAAATAATCTATATATATAAATAAATTTTAATTAAAATTTATTTGTGATTAAATTATTTTTAAAAAATCAAATTTATATTATTTATTTAATATTATTTTAAAGTTAAAATTTAAGTGAATAATTTTATATAATAATATTAAACATTTATTATATTCATGATTATATTCATGGAATCAAATTAATGTTTTAAATTTTACTTCATACAATAAAAAATAATTTCATTTCTAACTAGAAAGAACATTAATTGAATGCATTTAAAAAAAATTTTTTCAACAAAATTTATGATTATTATTTTTACTTTAGGCATAATTATTTTAATGATTAATAATAAGTTTAATGATAAAGAATCAATGTTTCATTATAAAGAAGATTCTCAAAATTCTCATAATAATCAAGAACTAACAATTTTTGAATCAAAATCTGACTTTGGTTCTAAAAATCGCTTTAGTTACGGAATAAATAAAATTAAAATCACTTCGGCAAGATTTAATAATATAAAAGATTATATTTTGGAAAATACTGATAATATTCCTGATGATCTAACGCAAAGAGAGATACACGAAATAATTTCGATTCGCAATAAATATAAACAAAATTCTCAATTTTTAAAAAATAAAAAATCTCATATTGATAAAAATAAAGAAGAACTTAAAAAAAAAGAAGCTGAATATTTTGATGCTTATTATAAAGTTAGATCTTTAAAAGAGCGTTTTGAGGCTTTAGAAAAAAAAATATATATTCAAGCACTACAAATAAACGAATTGAAACCAAATTTTAAATGGGAATTTTTAAATGAGGATAATAATAATTTTTTTCAATATCGTCAATATTTATCTTATATGAATGCATTAGAACAAAAACTTTTACAAAAAGAAAAAGTTAAATCCGAATGGAAATGGTTAAATGAGGATAATTATCCTGACAAATCTGAAAAAATAGATTTAATCCAAAAAGATATATTATTGTTTATTAATGAAATAGAAAAATCACCTATTAAATCGAAAATTGCTAACTTAGAACAAGATTTGTTGCAAAAAAGATTATTTTTAAATTATCAAGAAAAACATCAACAAACAATAACCGAAGATTATGAAGAAAAAAATCAAAAATATCAACAAACAATTATTTCGAAACTTAAGTATTTATATGACATTACTTAATTATAAAAAATATTTTTAATTTACTAATATAAAAGATTTTTATGTTTGATATTCATTAAAATTCTTAAAAGCAGGTCACAACAAAGTAGTTAGTCAAGAAGATACCGCTACCAAATGGTTCTAAGGATAAGCCTGTAATGGCCTAAGAAGATAAGTAGATGTAATAAACGCACTTTTCCCCGTTCACTAAACAACCAAATGAAGAGGTTACAGTGATAACATTGAATAAAAAATAAAGAAAAGAATTAATAATAAAGACCAATTTTAAAATTGGTCTTTTTTTGTTTTTTAAAAAAAAGATAACCCTTCCAATAAAAAAATATGGAAGGAAGAAAAATGATAAAAGAAGGTATTTTTAAAAAAAAAAAAAAAAATAAAAAAGAGAAACAGAAAAGTTACTTACTCTTTTTTTAAAAAAAAAAAAAATATTAAAATAAAAAATTAAATTATTAAAA
>NZ_JAOSIM010000041.1 GCF_030586805.1 Candidatus Phytoplasma fabacearum | reverse complement strand
AATACGGATAGATTATTGGCGTTTCTTTGATAGGATTTGTTTTTCTATCAAATATTACCAACAGCCCCCGTCCAAACGGTGCGAGCAAGTTTCCAAGCACACCGCTTTCCATAATTTATCCCTTTTCGGGTTTAACTTCGTGTCACCACTGGTTAAATGTTTATTCTTGACCTTTTATTCTTTTCAAATATTCTAAGATCCCTCATTTGTTGGTTGGTCTTCTTACTACAAGGACAAACCTGACAAAGTACCATCATTTTTTAGTTCATCATCCTTCGCCAATTAGCATCTCTGACGGTTCCGACAGGGTGAATTTCCAGGGATTGATTTTCTAACTGGCAAACTTCACATTTCTGTGCGGTTAACCTGTCAGTTAATCTGGTTCTCCCTTTGAAGAGATTGGGATTGATAACTATTTCGGTTATTTCGCCTTTATAGTTTTTCAACCTTTTAATTCTCCCCCAGGAGAAGTTATCCCATGATTCCACTTTTGTCTTTTTGGATTTTCAGTTATATTTTATTCCCCATCCTGGCGGATGGTTGAGCTTCCTTCGGACTCTAGCAATGGAGGTTTTCCATTTGTTTACTAGTGTCTTTAAACAACTATATTCGGCGATGTAATTTAAGTACATTAGTTGACTTAAGTTCCTGGCCATACAGAAATATTGGATAATTCCTCGGACGATTGTTTTATATGTCCTAATAATTTCTAACGGTTCCCGATGGACGAGGGTCTGGTCATGTACTAATTTTCCCCTTTTTTTCCAACCATAGTTGTTAATATATTTCTTGACGGTTTTCTGCGGCATTAATATATTAAACCTTGCCATTCCGCGAATTCTTAGTGGTTTTCTTGGTTGTGGTGTTTCTGGTAGGATTAATTTTAACCAAATAAGATAGAAATTTACATCCTTTGGTGGCTGGAACAATTTTCGATTTATCCCTGCTGACTTTAAGACCTAAGTTATCTGTTAACCATTGACTAACCAGTTTATCTATTTTATCTACCTCATCCCTTTCCCCTTTAAAACCGATAATAAAATCATCGGCATATCTTACGTATTCCACGCGAGAATTGGGGTTGAGATTTACCCAGCTGTTCATTTTGTCCCTTACTTTATAAAGCTTTAATTGCGTGGCCCTAACATATTTGGGGTTCATTTTGAACTGTGGTATTCCAGCTTTAACTAGTTCCCCTAATTTCTTATCCAGATAATCTAAATAGATTAGCAAGTAGCGAGGAGATGATTCCTCCTTGCGGCAAACCTGACGTTGATTGGTATTGCCACCCTTTATCCCTGATGTTTGCTTTCAGCCATCCTTGGATAGTTTTGAGTACTTTCTCCTTGCGAATGTATTTGTGGAGCATCTTTTGAAGGATATCATGGTTAATGGTGTCAAAGAAACCTTCAATGTCAATCTTAATCAGGTAGTCAATGCCCTTGAATCTCTGTTCTATCCGCTTTACTGCGTCTATTCCCGATTTCTTGAGTCTAAATCCAAAACTCCATTCCGAAAAAATGTTTTCAAAATAGGGAGTTAGGTATTATTCTATAAGCCTTTTGGATGATTCTATCTTGCATGGTGAGGATTCCGAGTGGTCGGGATTTCCCATTTCCCTTCGGAATGTGAACTCTTTTAACCGGTTTCGGGTTATATTGGTTGTGAACGTATTTTTGGTGATATTTCTTTAACTTGTTTAAGTCTATATCATCTATTATTCTCCCATCAATTCCCAGTGTTTCTGCTCCCGTTATTGGTGGCAATCTGATAAAAAACGAGATAGGTATTAATTAAGTTGTTCATTCCCCATTTGAGTTCTTGTTTTAATATGTGTTGTTTTAAAGATTGGTCGTGAATCTTACTCATTGTCCAGAGAAGTTTCGATTTTAAGAACTCAAAATCATTTTTCTAGGTTTTACCTATTCCTTCTGTGGTCTCAATGAATAAACAATAAATTACTTTCTTCTTTCGCCCTATGAGAGTGGTTATCTCTCTTCTTGGTAAGACGATTAGCTAGCTTATTCCAAAACTAGGTTTACCCTTACGACTACTAAGAAGATGCTTTATCCTTGACTATCAGGGCTTTTATTTCCTGATTTGTAAGTTTAATTACTTAGTTTTAGGATTCTCCAAGTTACGCTAAATTTCTACCTTCATTCTTTAGGGGAAGTGACCATTTTGGTTAATGGTAAGATTCCAGGTTTGTTAATTGATAAACTATCCAATACCGAAGTTATGTATTGGTAGACTCTGGACTGTTCGTTTAAGCAACTTCCGGAACAGGTTTGATAATTACATCTATTTTCCTTCTTAGGCCATTTCAGGCTTCTCCATGGAATTATTAGGTGGCGGTATCTTCTTGACTAATTTGCTTTCGTCGCAATCCGCTTTTATGGTCTGCTGTAATCCGTCATTCTTTCGTTTGACTGACCAACCATATCCCTTCAGGGTTTATC
>NZ_JAOSIM010000040.1 GCF_030586805.1 Candidatus Phytoplasma fabacearum | reverse complement strand
TTCGTCGCAACCCGCTTTTAAGAACTGCTGTAATTCTTGAGAGTTTCCATTCAAGAACCGTTCTTAGCCTTACAGTGTTTATCGCACTGGTCATTGGTTAAATGACACGATATTTAGGCATCTTTGGTTCTTCCTAAACTAAAAATAATAGTAATTGAATTTATTATAAATTAAGATAAATATAGATTAATTAAAAAAATTCTTTTTTATTAATTATTAAAAATAACTTTATAAACATACAATTTATTTAAAATCTCATTTTTTTCTTAATATTATTCACTATTTTTAGCTAATAATAAATTATTACTGAATTTATTATATCATTTTTTTTATGTATATTTATTTTTCAATTTTAAACTTTTAAAAGATATTGGAGAAACAATTTATAAAAATAGATAATAATTAAATTCAATAATACATTTATTGAATAATAAATTAAAAATTAAAAATCTTATAAACCTTTAAATAACAAAGTACCCTTAAATTAATTTTTTTATTGAGAATAAAATATTTTAAACCATTATTCTATAAAGAAATTTCCATTAATAATAATGTATTAATTACTAATAACATTAATAACTTTTTAATTACAATCTATAATTTAAACAAATATAATATTTTAATTATTAATTATATAAATTTTTATTTACTTTTTAATAATTTAAAAAATAAAAAAGATTTTTAATATTTTTGTAATAATAAATAGAATTATACAATCTTATAACATATATTATTATTAGAAATAACCACAATCAGATATATATTAACTTTATTATTTATTGATTTATCCATGATATATTAATTTCAAATATTTAAAAATTACTTTTAATTAATGTAAATTTTTCATAAAATCATCTAACCATTTAGGCAAAGAAACATCTTTACGAGAAGAATTAAATTTTTTATTATTATTTTTTAATTCTTCTGTCAAATAATTGTAAGCCATTTCGGTAGAAATAATACCTCTTTTTAACCATGATTTTAAAACGGCATCGCAATAATTATAAGAAAGTACAAAATTAAGATCATGATATTTCTTTTTACAAATGTACATTAATAAAGCGTTAATAACTCCGATATCTACATCTTTATTATTTTGAATTAACATAAATAAGTCATGATTTAATTTTTTATGTATACTAATATTTTTGCCAAAATTTTTAATAATATGAATAGGATGTGATCGTTTTAAACACAAAATCATTTCATTTTTTTCTTGTTGATTATCATTAACATCAATAATTTTAATATTTTTTTGAGTTTTTATATTTTGCTCATATAAATAATCTCTTAAAATATTTAAATTAATACTTCTATTATAATTATGGCGAAAAAGTTTTTGATACAAAACAGCCATTTCTTTAGGTTGCAACATATAAATAAAACCTAAAGTCACGATATAATCAATATTTTCATCCTCTAATAAAAAAGGTTTTTTAAAACGTTCAGATAAATTATTTAAAAAAACTTCATAATCGAAAAATTTTTTAAATACCAACAAATGCTTAGTGCTATTTTTAACATTGCTCAAATTAGAATGATTATATAAAGAAGCATGATCAATATTAATTTTATTAACTCCATACATATCTACAAAATTTTTACTAATATTTTGGAAATTTTCAGGTATTGTAGGTAATTTATTTAATAATAATTTTTGTAAACAATGATAATAATTACCAACTTCACTTAAAAAAAAATGACTCAATAAAGGATCATTAAAAAATTTTTGAACCGAAACAGGAGAATGAATTATATAAATAATATCTTTATTTTCATTAGAATAAGTTTCTAACAAACGGAGAGCTTCTAATTTATATTGATTAGATTTAAAAGTTTTTTGATCTATATTTAAAAAATCCAATAACATCTGATATGTAATATTAAAATTATTATAAATATTATTTTTACTTTCATTTAAAAAATATAAAGTATTATACAAAGAAATAGCAATAGTTCCAATTAGGGGTTGATATAATAAATTAATAACTTTATAATCTTCTAAAGTCAATTTATTAACACAATAAATTTCAATTATCTTTGAATTAATCATTATTTGTAACCTTCCTTAAATGCTATTACCATAATAAATAACTGATAAAATCTAAAATAAACATAAATTTTTACCCATAATTATCAAAAAAAGATAGCATAAAATATTTATATCTATTTCAATTGACAAAACGAACAAAAATAAGAACTACGACCATTAATTTTAATTTTTTGAATCAATTTATTGCATCTAAAACACATTTGTTTATCTTTTTGATATACTAAAAGCTTTTTTTGAAAATTACCTTTAATTCCTAAAGATACGGATAGATTAATTGCGTTTTATACAACGATTTGTATTTGTTGTTTTATTTACAATCAGCCCCCGTCCAAACCGGACAAGCAAGTTTCCCAGCATCCGGCTTTCCATAATTTACTCTCTTTCGAGAACTAATTTCTCCTCGCGGTTGATTAGTTATTTATTCTTATTG
>NZ_JAOSIM010000004.1 GCF_030586805.1 Candidatus Phytoplasma fabacearum | reverse complement strand
TCGCAACCCGCTTTTATGGTCTGCTCTAATCTGACATTCTTTCGTTTGTTAGACCGACCATATCCTTTCAGGGTTTATCTGCCCTGGCTATTGGTTAGATAGCACGAAATTTAGGCCTCTTTGGCGCACAATTCTACTAAATCACCATTTTTTAAATGAAATGCTGAAGCATCATCCGCATCTATATGCAATTCTAAACTAAAATTCTTATTTACACGACATAAAACATTATGTAAAATACCAGCTTTAATACCATCTATTCGAATACTCACTATTTGTTGATCTGTTAAACCTAAATCTTTAGCTTCTTCATCAGATAAATGTATATGCCTATCAGCAATAATAACTCCTTCTTTAATAAATAATTTTCCGCAAGGACCAACTAAAGTAGCACTAGCAGAACCTTTAATATCCCCTGAACTCCTAATAGGAGCGCCAAATTGATTTCTAATATTATCACTATTGCTAATTTCAACTTGAGTAAATTTTCTTAAAGGACCTAAGATCCGAACATTTTTAAGAATTTGATTGTTAGAACTAATAACATCTATTTTTTCGTTAGAAGCAAATTGACCTTTTTGCGTTAAATCTTTAAACCAGGTTAATTGATAATTTTTTCCGAATAAAATTTCTAAAGCTTCTAACGACAAATGAGCATGTCTACCGGAAACTCCAACGGGTATCATTTTTTTTTTTAACATAGTTCCATTCCTTCTATTTTTTTAAAGTTTAGCCTAAAAATTAATAACTTTAATAGGATTTAATTTTATTCAAAAAATAATTTTATTGTTTATTATTTATAAATTAAATAACTTACAACATTTTTTAAATTTACCAAATAATAATAAAATTTTCCCTTAAAATCCATTGACTAACATACATTATAATACTTTTTATAAATGGTATCAATATAAAAAACAGTAGTCTTCGAGAATCATTTAAACAAGTAAAATGTTATAATTAAATAATAAAATTGAAAAATTATTTTGACAATAAATTTTTTAGTAAGGTGAAAAAATATATGAAAGTTGGAATTATAGGATTACCTAATGTAGGTAAATCAAGTTTGTTTAACGCATTAACAGGATTAAATATTTTGGAAGCGAATTATCCTTTCGCAACTATTCAGCCTAATATAGCTATGATAGAAGTTCCTGATGAACGTTTAAAATATATTGCAAATTTTTTTAAATCTCAAAAAATTATTAAAACCCAAATACAATTCGTAGACATTGCTGGTCTAGTTCCGGGAGCTTCCAATGGAGAAGGACTAGGGAATCAATTTTTAAATCATATTCGTAATGTCGACATTATTTGTCATGTTGTTAAATGTTTTGATAATCCAGAAATAATCCATATTCATGAAAAAATTAATCCTGTTTTAGAAAGTCAAATGATCGAAACAGAACTAATTTTAGCTGATTTAGAACAAATAGAACAACGTTTAACTAAAATAAATCATTCCAAAAAAAAAATACAACAAGAAACACAATTAGAAATTAAACTTTTGCAAAAAATTAAACAAAATTTAATCAAAAATATTACCTCTAACGAATTAAATTTAACAGAAGAAGAAATCCAAATAATCAAAAATTTCAATTTATTAACTCTTAAACCAATGCTTTATATAGGTAATTTGCCAGAAAACCAAAATAATTGGGATAAAAATATTTTTTTTCAACAAATGAATAACTATAGTTTAAAAACTAATAGAAAATTTATTCCTATTTGTGTTCTGGAAGCTAAAAAAAATTATTCTTCTGCCTCAATTGATAAAAATACATTAAATATTAATCAAACACAAACATTATTTTCCTCTAAATATGCTTTAGAAAAGATAATTAAAAATAGTTATAAACTTTTAAATTTACAAACGTATTTTACTGCTGGACCTAAAGAAACAAGAAGCTGGTCTTTCGTAAAAGGCTCAACAGCTCCTCAATGCGCCAAATCAATACATACAGATTTTCAACGCGGTTTTATTCGAGCAGAAGTTGTTAATTATAACGAAATTATTAAATATAATAATATTGGTCAAATAAAAGAAAACGGAAAATTACGTTCAGAAGGTAAAAATTATATAGTTCAAGATGGCGATATTATAAATTTTAAATTTCGCGTCTAAAAAATATATAAAAATACTAATTATTTTATTTATTGTGAATCTGTACTCAATTATTACTGCAAAAGGAAATATAATATAAAAATGAATCAAAAAGATAAACATTATACTAATACATTATCTATGCCCAAAACTGATTTTCCTATGAGAGGGAATTTGCCGCAAAAAGAACTTGAAATAGAAAAACATTGGCATCAAATCAATTTATATCAAAAAAATTTAAAAAAAAATCAAAAAAATCCCACATTTATTCTGCATGACGGTCCTCCTTATGCTAACGGTGATATACATATCGGTCATGCTTTAAATAAAATTTTAAAAGATTTCATATTAAGATTTAAAACCATGCAAGGATACAATACACCTTATATACCAGGTTGGGATACACACGGATTACCAATTGAAATTGCAGTTTTAAAAAAAAATTCTCAAAATAGAAATTTAACAACTAACCTTTTTAATGAAGAATGTCAAAAATTTGCTTTTCATTTTATCCAAAAACAAAAAGAAAATTTTAAAAGATTAGGTATTTTAGGGGATTGGGATAATCCTTATTTAACCTGTGATAATAAATATATAGCAAACCAAACTAGAATTTTTGCAAAAATGTTAGAAAAAAAATTAATTTTTAAAAAATTAAAACCTGTTTATTGGTCTACTTATTTAAACTCCTCTTTAGCTGAATCAGAAATAGAATATCACAAACACCAAACTTGGTCTATTTTTACAACCTTTAAGATAATAAATAATGAATATAAAAATTTTGGGCAAAATATTAAATTTATAATTTGGACCACTAACCCTTGGACTTTATCTTCTAATGAAGCGATTTGTGTCAACCCCAAATCTCAATATTATTTAATTAGTGTTAATGAAAATCAAAAATATATTATAGGAGCTAAAGTTTTAAAAAAATTGCAAATTAAATTCAATTGGCACAAAATTGAAATTATCAAAGTTTTAACAGGTAAACAGTTAGAAAATTTACAATACGAAAACACTTTATTTAATAAAACTAAAAAAATTATTTTAGGCGAATTTGTTTCTGATCAAGAAGGTACAGGTTTAGTTAGTATCTCACCAGGCCATGGGCAAGAAGATTTTTTAATAGGACAAAAATATAATTTAGAAATAAGTCTAAGCATTGATAAAAAAGGTAATATGACAGAATTATCTCCTAGATATCAAGGAATATTTTTTCAAAAAGCCAACGATTTGATTATAGAAGATTTAAAAAAATTAGGACTTTTAATTAAAGCAGAATTTATAGAACATTTATATCCACATGATAATCGCATTAATAAACCTATTGTTTTTTTAGCTTTATCACAATGGTTTATAGATATTCAGAGTATAAAAGAAAAATTATTAAAAGAAATTAAAAACATTAAATGGTTTCCTCTTTGGGGAGAGCAAAAAATGTATAATATGATAATAAATCGAGAAGATTGGAATATAAGTAGACAAAGAAAATGGGGAGTACCTATCCCTATATTATATGATGAAAATCAAAAACCCATTTTGGATATCCAAATAATTAACCATTTTGCCAATTTATTTGAAAAATATGGAAAAGGCATTTGGCATGAATGGAAAATTTCAGAATTATTACCCGAACAATATATTAAAAAAAATAATAAATATCATTTGTTTACTAAAGATACTAATATTCTAGATGTTTGGTTTGATTCTGGCACTTCATACAACGTTATACAAAACATTTCGTCAAATTTTTTTCCAGCCGATTTATATTTAGAAGGTTCAGATCAATATAGAGGATGGTTTAATTCATCTTTAATTACTTCCGTATCTTCATTTAATAAAGCAGCTTATCGAACAATTATTACTCACGGTTTTGTTCTTGATGGTCAAGGACAAAAAATGAGCAAATCAAAAAAAAATATTATAGAACCGCAATCAATCATAAAACAAAGCGGAGCTGATATATTAAGATTATGGGTAGCTAGTACCAATTATAAAAATGATGTTAGAATAGATCATTCCATTTTAAAACAAATAGAAGAAAAATATCGTAAAATACGAAATACTTTACGATTTATGTTAGGCAATTTATACGATTTTAATATACAAACAGATTATATATCTTTTCAAAAAAGAACTACCTTGCATAAATTAATAGTTCTCGAATTTAAACAAATAATTAAACAAATTATTGAAGCATACGAAACTTATAATTTTGAAAAAATTATAAGTTTAATATATCCTTTTATAACCACTAAAATAAGTGCTTTTTATTTAGATTTTGCCAAAGATATTTTGTATATTGAAATGCCTAATTGTAAAGAACGAAGAACTATTCAATCCAATATATATGATTTACTATTAGATTTACTAATTATTTTAACACCGATTATACCTCATACAACTTCGGAAGCATATAGTTATTTAAATATTAACGAAAGATTTAAAAAAGAAGATATTTACTTAGAAAACATGCCTACAATAACGCAAATTGATAACTTCATAGATACATTTAAACAACAAGATACTAATTCAGAAGAACAAAAAGCTTATCAAAAATTTTTAGATTTAAGAGATCTAATACTAAAAAAATTAGAAGAAGCCAGAAAAAATCAAATTATTAATAAATCTTTGGAAGCCAAAATAATTTTAGAATTAACAACAGAATATTTAAACATATTAACAAAATTAAAAATAAGTAATTGTCTACATCAATTATTAATTGTGTCAGAAGTTAAAATTATAAGATCATTTCAAATCGAAATTAAAATTATTAAATATATAGGAAAAACTTGTCCTCGCTGTTGGAATGTAATAAATTATAACACCCATAACGAATTATGTAATCGATGTGATTTAGTAGTAAAAAATTTAATAAAAAAAAATTAACAATTACATAAATAAATAGAAAATTAAAAAAGAAGAGTAAAATTTATTTTTACTCCTCTTTTATTAAAAGAATTTGTTTACAATTAATTTACACTTTTTACAACCGGAACAACAACAAAATTAGGTAAAACTTGTTTTAATTTATTATAATTTACCATTTTATTAACAATAAGTTCCCCATATTTCTGATTCAAATTATTAATTTTTTGTTCTATTCTATTAAAATCATTATTAATTTGAGTCTCAGATATATCAGAATTCGTAATAAAATGAAATTTTAAATGAGATAATTCTTGTAATAATTGTTTTTGTTCAGCTTCTAAAGAAACAGGATGATAATCTTTATTATTTAAAATACTTATTAATCGATCTAATTCTTTAACATATTTTTCACGAAAAGAAGGATTAATTTTATTAACAATAAGTTCCCCATATTTATGATTCAAATTATTAATTTTTTGTTCTATTCTATTAAAATCATTATTAATTTGAGTCTCAGATATATCAGAATTCGTAATAAAATGAAATTTTAAATGAGATAATTCTTGTAATAATTGTTTTTGTTCAGCTTCTAAAGAAACAGGATGATAATCTTTATTATTTAAAATACTTATTAATCGATCTAATTCTTTAACATATTTTTCACGAAAAGACCCAATATTTACATCAGAAGAACTATTTGGTAATGCCGTTAGTTGATGTAATTTTTCCTTAGAAAAATTTGGTAAACCTATAATTTTTGATAATGGAGCAAAATTTAATTTTTGAAAAAAAAACAAAAAAAATAATAACATAATAAAAAACATTAAAATAACAAATGAAGTGAAAAAAATTCCTCTAGGTGGAGAGATTTTATTTTGAAAATCATTACTAAAATAAGAATAAGATGAATTGTAATGAGAATTAGAAGAAAATTTATTAAAAAGCTTTAATTTTGGTAATAAACGCAAAATGTTAATTATTAAACTAATAACCCAAATAAATAAGTAAAATACAACGAAAACAATTAACCAAAAAATTACATTAACGAAATAATGATAATAATTTTTAATAAAATTAAAAATATTACTCAAATAAAATATGGCATTTTGTAAATTCACAACACAAACTCCTTTTTTATAAAAAAAATATTTAAAAAATTTACACAAACTTGAATTTCGAAAAGAAATTTTCTTTTTAGAATCTAATAGAATTTTAAAATAATATTTGTTTCCATTTTATGTTAAAAAATAAATATAATCTTAATTATTTAAGAATTATAATAAAAACGAAAAATTCAATTTTTTAACACTACATAAAAATCACCTCCTTTTAAAAAAGCAAACAAAATTAAATCAAAAGATAAACAAATTAAATGTGTTAAATATAATGAATTTTATTAATAATATTTTATTGACATTGTTTTTCTTATTTGTTAGAATGAAATTCAGAGTATATCATCATTTTCCAATTTGATAAAATTTAACTTTTATAATAAAAATAAAAAGTTTTAATATTGTTTAGAAGTTTTATTTTTTTATTATCAAATATTAAAATTTCTATTAAAATTTAATTTGACAAAATTAATTATTTTTTGATCTCAAAAACTAGAATCAAAAATATATTAAAGTTAAATTTAAAGTTTTTTACTAAAATTAACTAAAAATAATCAAAAGGAGAGAAAAAATCAACAAAAATGAAAGAATATGAATTAATGTACATTATAAAACCCAATATAAGCTTAGAAAAGGCGCAAGAAATAGTAGAAAATTTAAAAAAAAATTTTATAAAAAATAAAGACGTTAATTATTTCGAAGAAATTACTCCAACTTCTATAGAGTTAAAAGAATTAGCTTATCCAATTAAAAAATTTAAACAAGGGTATTACGTACAATCAACAATCAAAGCAGATAACACATTTGTAGAAAAATTTAATAAATTAATAAAAATAACCGAAGAAATAATTCGCTTTCTGATTATCAAAAAATAAAGACAATATAACGAATAGGAGAAAAAAATGATAAATAGGGTATTTTTAATAGGAAGAATCACTAAAGATCCTGAAATAAGATTCACAAAAGAAACTAACATACCTTATGTTATTTTTAATTTAATCGTGGATAGAGGATACACAAATCAAGAAGGTAAAAAAGAATCAGATATAATTCGTTGTATTGTTTGGGACAAACAAGCAGAAAATTTAACCAAATACATTAATAAAGGCGGTTTGTTAGCTGTAGAAGGTAAAGTCAGAACAGAAATATACGAAGATCCTAATAATAACCAAAAAACCAATTTCGATACCAAAATCGTATGTAAAAGTATTAAATTTTTAGAAAGCAAAGAATATTCGGATTATAAAAAAAATAAACAAAAAAATGAATATTCTGATAATTTAGATGTTGAACAAACATTATTAAACAATAGAGATATAAAAAAAAATAATCAAAATTTCAATAATAAAGAAGCAGATGATGATGATTCACTTTTTTAATATTGTAACTTTAAGCAATAATAAATACTAATTATAACTAAGGAATGTAAATAAAAATTAATATGCAAATAATTAGAAAAAAATATTTTAAAAAACGCCGTAAAGTATGTTTTTTTACACAAAATAAATTCACTAATATAGATTTTAAAAATATAGAAATTCTAAAAAAATTTATAACTAGCGAAGGTAAAATTTTACCATCAAGAATAACCGGAGTATGCGCTAAATGGCAAAGAAAATTAGCAATAGCTATAAAGAGAGCACGTCATATGGCCTTAATACCTTTTGTTGAAAAGTAAAAATTTTATAAATAATAAACAAGTTTTTCTCAAATAACTTGTTTTGTTTTTTTATATAACAAAATTATCTTTGTTATTAACAAGTTTTTTTAGAAAAGAGAGTTTAATTATTAATTATGTTAACATTAAGAAAAAAAAATCTCAATTATAAAAAATTTTTTTTATTTATAATTTTGATTGGTACATTTTTATATATGACCTTCCTTGATTATGATAACATCAAATTATTAATTCATAACCCAAATAAAGAAATTCAAGAAGTAAAAAAAATTATTATTAAATTATTTTTTAGCATTTTAGGAAAATTAGTTATTTTTTTTATCTTTTTAAGTATTTATATGCATTTTCAACGAAGTTTACAAATTAAAAAATTACAAAAAAGATTATCTTTGTGGTCCAAATTATCTTATTATATAGATAAAATAGGCGAAGAAGTTTTCAATGAATTAACTATAGGAATTATAGTAATCAATACTACAAATAATACTATCGAATGGATAAACACTTACGCTAATAAAATCTTTAATAATCCCAATATTAATACATCTTTACATTTAATAAATAACCAAATGGCCGAATTATTAAATACCCAAGATAAAGAAAAACAAATAGTTTTAAATATAGGAACTAAATATTTTGATTGTCTATATAAAAAAGAATTTAATGTTTTTTACTTATTTGATGCAACACAAAGAGAAAAAGTGCAAGCACTTTACCATCAATCTACACCTGCTTTAATATTTCTATCATTTGATAATTTAGAAAATTCATTAAAAAATTTAGATTTTTCTGAACAATCACAAATAAAAGTAGAATATTTAAGTGCTATTTCGGATTTTTTCGAAATTTATGAAAGTTATTTGAAGCAATTATCGGATGATAAATTTTTACTTTTATTAAAAAGAAAACAATTAGAAAATATGATATTAGAAAAATTTTCAATTTTAAAAAATATCAGAAATATTTCTGAAAAATATAAATTAAATATCACTTTATCTATGGGAATTGCTTGTTATAACTTACCTTTTAATCAATTAGCTTATTATTCTCAAAGCGCATTAGAATTAGCTCAAAAAAGAGGCGGAGATCAAGTAGTTGTTAATATTGAAAATCAAAAAATTCAATATTTTGGAGCTACTAAAGCTTCTTTAAACACGAATTCAAAAATAATATCTAGAGTTAATTCAGAAATCATTAAAGATTTAATTCAAAAACATCATAATTGTTTTTTTATGAGTCATAAAAATCCAGATTTAGATGCTTTTGGATCTATGATTGCTATTTGTGAAATAACATATGCATTAAATAAAGATCAAGATCATTACATTATTATGGATACAAAGTTAATGGAAAAAAATTTAAAAAACATTTATAAAATTTTAAGTAAAGAAAATCCAAAACTTTTTAAAAGTATTATTGATGTTCAAAAAGCGAATAAAATAATAAATAAAAATTCCTTAATAATTATTGTAGACAATCAACATTTAGAAATCTTAGATAACAAAGAACTATTAACTTTAACCGATAATATAGTCATTATTGATCACCATCGTTCTTCAGAAAAAATTATTTCAAATAAATTTGCATATATAGATGCATCCGCTTCATCAACTGTAGAAATGATAATGGAGTTGATATATTTTTTAAATCATCCAGTATATATTTCTCCTTTAGAAGCTACTATTATGTATGGAGGAATGATTATTGATACAAATTATTTTACTTCCAGAACAAGCGCAAGAACTCTTGAAGTAGCATCACGTTTAATTAATATGGGAGCTGAAAGTCACAAAATTAAATTATGGTTAAGACAGGATTTTGATCAAATTGTAGAAATGAATCAATTATTGTCTCGTATGGAAATTTACATGAAAAAATTCGCCATTATTACAAGCAATAAACCTATTGATGATCGTTCTTTTTTAGCTAAAGTAGCAGAAAATTCTTTAAATGTACAAAATATTGAAGCAGCTTTCGCAATAGGAGAATTATCATTTACTAATCAAATAGGCATTAGCGCTAGATCTTGTAATGATAATATTAATGTACAAATTATTATGGAACAAATGAATGGCGGAGGGCATATCAATAGCGCAGCTGCCCAAATTCAAAACAACAATATCAATGATGTTGTATTAGAATTAAAACAAATTTTAAAAAATGAATATCAAGAAGGAAATGAAAATATGAAAATTATTTTATTAGAAGATTTGGATGATAAAGGTAAAAAAGAAGAAATTATTCAAGTTAATGCTGGTTTTGGTAATTTTTTAATTAGAACAAAAAAAGCTCTTTTGGCAAATGCTCAAAATATTAAACAACTAGAACAGAATAAAAAAATTCAAGAAGAAAAAGAACAACAAAAAATTCTATTAATGACTAAACTAAAAGAAGAAATAGAAGATAAACAGATTACTTTTCAAATTAAAATAGGTCCAAACGGAGAAATGCACGGAAAAATAACTACTAAAAATATTATAGATGAACTTTATAAAAGTTATAATATTTTGTTAGATAAACCCAAAATAATTTTAGATAACGAAATAAATGCTTTAGGCATTTATAAAGCTAATATTATTTTAAAAGATAACATTATAGCTACTTTAACAATTAATGTAAAAGCTAAAAAATCATGAATGAAAACATAAAATTACCTTATTACGCAGAAGCAGAAAAATCCATTTTAGGAATTATTTTTTTAGAACCAAAACAAATTATTAATGTATTGGGACGTTTAGAAGTAAATGATTTTTTTAATCTTGATAATCAAAAAATTTTCCAAGCAATTCAGGAATTATTTGAAGCATCAAAATCTATTGATTATTATTCGGTATACACATTATTGCAAAATAAAAATATTCATATAGACGGTGGACAAAAATATTTAATCCAATTAGGAGAAATAATTCCATCTATTTATCATTTAGATACATACATTAATTTAGTTAATGAAGCAGCTATAAAAAGAAATATTATTCAAACTGCTTCTTCTATTGTGCATGAAGGTTTAAACAATCCTGATATTGAACCACAAATTTTTTTAAATTTAGCAGAAGAAAAAATTTTCCAAATTTCTAATAAAAGTAAAACTAATAATTTCGTTAAAATTAACAATTTAATAGAAAAAGTACAAGAAAACACTCTAAACAACTTGCAAAACAAAAGCATTATTGGAATAAGTACTGGTTATACAAATTTAGATGAAGTAACTTTAGGATTAAAACAAGAAGAATTAATTATTATTGCCGCTAGACCTTCTATGGGTAAAAGTAGTTTTATGACTAATTTAGCGGTTAAAATGGCTCAAAATAATAATTCTCAAACCTATGTAGCTATTTTTAGTTTGGAAATGTCCAATGAACAATTAGTAACAAGGATATTAAGTTCTCAAAGTGAAATACCTCACAAAAATATTCAATTAGGATTATTAAATCAAACTCAAAAATCATTACTAAAATTAACAGCTGATAAGCTAAAAAAATTAAATATCTATTTTGATGATTCAGTAGCGGTAAATATTTTGGATATAAGAACACAATGCCGCAAATTAAAACATCAAAATAAATTAGATGTAGTAATTATTGATTATTTACAATTGATTAGAAAAAATAACTCAAATAATCGTCAATCTGGTTTTAATAATCGTCAAGAAGAAGTGTCTGATATTTCTAAAAGTTTAAAACAAATGGCTCGCGAATTAAAA
Organism: Candidatus Phytoplasma fabacearum; assembly: GCF_030586805.1. Taxonomy (GTDB): domain Bacteria; phylum Bacillota_I; class Bacilli_A; order Acholeplasmatales; family Acholeplasmataceae; genus Phytoplasma; species Phytoplasma fabacearum. Next base: position 15,902 of record NZ_JAOSIM010000004.1, on the reverse strand, counting down.
ATACCAGTTATAGCTTTATCCCAATTATCTAGAGAGGTAGAAAAAAGAGAAGATAAAAAACCTATTCTATCAGATTTAAGAGATTCAGGAAGTATTGAGCAAGATGCTGATATAGTCATGTTTTTATACAGAAAAGGATACTATTCAAAAGAAAAATATAGCGAATATAACATCGATTTAGGGCATACAGAACTAATTATTGCTAAAAATCGCCAAGGTATAACAAGTACTAAATTTTTTAATTTTGATTCAAATTGTTTATTATTTAATGAAACTGACCACTTAATAGAATAAATTAAAATAGGATGATATAAAAATTTAGATGTTTGATAAATTAGAATTGATAAAAAAAAAATATTTAAAAAATCAAAAAAAAATATTAGAAAACCCAAAAAATTTTCAAAATATCGATTTATTAAAAGAAATAAATAAACTGCAAAAAATTGTTTTGGTTTATGAAGAATATATTCAATTAGACAAAGAATATAAAAAAATAAAAAAAATATTATCTAAACAAAATTGTCAAATTTGGGATGAAGAAATAATTAAATTATTAGAAACAGAAAAAAATAATTTAAATAAAAAAATACAAAATAAAACTCATCAATTAGAAAAATTATTATCTCCAGAACAATATAACATAGAAGATAAACAAAATGTAATTATAGAAATCAAAAAAGGTATCGGAGGACAAGAATCTAACTTATTTGTAGCAGATTTATTTAGAGCTTATAAAAAATATATAGAAGATAAAAAATGGAAATTAGAAATAATAAATCTATCATCCACTCCTAAAGAAGGAATTTCATCTGTTGAATTTTTAATTAACGGAAAAAATGTTTTTTATTATCTTAAATATGAATCCGGAATACATCGGGTACAACGTATTCCAAAAACAGAAAATAAAGGGAGAATACACACTTCTACAGCTAAAATATTAGTAATCCCTAATGATGATAATCATCCTAAAATAGAAATCAATTGGAATGATATTAGAGTAGATACTTTTAATGCTAGTGGACCCGGAGGACAATCCGTTAATACAACAAAATCAGCAGTAAGATTAACACATTTACCTACAGGTATTAGCACAGCGTGTCAAACAGCTAAAAGTCAACATGAAAATAAAGAAAAGGCTTTGAAATTATTAACTAATAAAATTTATTATCAAAAACAATCCGAACAAAAACAAAAAAAAAATCAAATAAAAAAAGATTTAATAGGAAAAAGCGATAGAAGCGAAAAAATAAGAACTTATGACTATCCCAATAATAAAATAACAGATCATAGAATAAATTTATCAATATATAAATTAAATGATTTTATGGAAGGAAATATGGATTTAATTATAAAACCTTTAATAGATGAGTTTCAACAACAAAAATGGAAAGATAACTTTTAAATAATTTATGAAAAACTTAAATAACATAATTATTTTTCCCACAGATACTGTCTACGGAATGGGCGCGCCTTGGCATGACAATCAAAGTTTAAATCAAATTTACAAATTAAAACAAAGAGCTCTAAACAAACCGATGGCTCTTTTATTTTATAATTTAGAACAAATAAAAAACATTATACAAATCAATAACCAAATAAAAAAAATATCTAAAAAATTTTGGCCAGGACCTTTAACTTTAATAGTTAATACTAACAAAAAATATTCCCAAATAACTAAAGAAAATAAAATTGGTATCAGAATGCCAAATCATCCTATAGCTCTTGAAATATTAAAAAAAGAAGGACCTTTAAAAACCACTTCTGTGAATAAAAGTGGACAACCACCTTTAAATAATTTTGAAATTATTAAAACACTTTACCAGTACAAAGTAAAAAAAATATTTCCCAATAATTATAATTCATCTAACATACCCTCTACAGTCATAGAAATAATTAATAATAATTTTAAAATATTAAGAATAGGATCTATCAATATAAAAGAATTCATTGCAACTTTTAATGATCAAAAATAATAAATTTGCATTATTTTAATTTAAAAATCCTCTAAATTTTGATTATAAATAATTAGTTGAACAAAAACATCTGAACATTCTGAAAATTTAATAACACCTATTTTTAATTTATAAAAAAATTTAAAATTTAACAAAAATAATTTATAAACAAATTCCATATTTAAATTATTAATTTCTTTTAAAAAAAATGAAGTTTTAGCGAAAGAAAATTTGCACCAAGAAGATATCGACGAAACATTACTATTGTTTAAAGAATAAAGATAAATTAGAATTAATTCTTGTAATGTTTTTATTATTTGGAAAAAAATAGTAAAAAAATTTTGAAATTTATCTGTCAAATGAACAAATAATAAATAACTTTCTAAAGTATTTTTAGCTACTAATAATTTAATTAAAGAAAAAATATTTTGATCTGATTCATAAAAAATTAATTCTTTAATTATGCAAAAATCATCAATTATTTTATCCTTGAAATAATAAGATTTTATTTTGTTTATTTCTTGTTCTAATAAAAATAAATCACCTCGATAATAATTAATTAATTCTTTAACTAAAATATTTATATCAAAAGATATTTTAAAATTATCATCTTCAAATGATTTCAAAATATAATTGTATAAATCTCGAGAACTATTAATTGCAAAAACTTCTTCTACATTCATAAAAGATTTTAATTTATTATATAAATACGGAAAATTAACACTATTGAATTCTAAACTAATAAATAAAATAATATTTTTTTGGGGTTTTTCAAGAAAATCAAACAAGAAAGATAAATCTACTTTATTTTTCGATTCTAATAAAACAGAAATATTTTCTATAAAAATAATTTTTGTATTTAAAAAATAATTAAAAGTATATAAATGCTTTTGAATATCAGAAATAATTTTAGAATATTCAACAGCATCAAACTTAAAAAACCAAAAAGAATAATTTTGTTCAAAAGATAGAGAAATAATTTGTTGTTTTCTTTTTTCCAAAAAAAATAACTGTTTATAACATAATAAAGTAGTAGACAACACTTATTAATTCACCTCTATTAATAAAAAAATCAATCAGAATCAATAGCACGAGGATGACATTTTAAATAAATTTTTTTTAGATGTTTTTGACTTATATGAGTATAAATTTGAGTAGTAGTTATATCTTCGTGGCCTAAAATTTTTTGTAAAATTCTTAAATCCATGCCATTTTCTAATAAATGTGTAGCAAAAGAATGTCTTAAAGTATGAGGAGAACACGAAGATACTTTAGCTAATGAAATATTCTTTTTAAAAATTTTATAACAACCTTGTCTAGATAAGCGAAAACCTTGATAATTTAAAAAAACCCAATCATTCTTTTTATCTTGAAATAATTCAAACAAAGGTCTAATCTTTTTCAAATAATAATTAAATAATTTTGAAACGTGTTTGGTTATTGGTACTAACCTTTCTTTATTGCCTTTACCAATAATAAAAATCTGAAATTTTTCCAAATATAAAGATGATAAAGTTAAATTTAAAATTTCAGATATTCTTAGTCCTGAACTATACATTAATTCGAACATTAATTTATCACGAAAACTTATAACAGAAGAATTATTATTTTTTAGTTTATTTAAAAAAATAATAATTTCTTCAGAAGATAATACAATTGGTAATTTTCTAGTAATTTTAGGTATTTTCCAATTTTCAACAATATTTTGATTTATACATTTATCTAACAACCAAAAAAAATGTAGTTTTTTAATAACAATAATCTTACGAGCTATTGTTCTACTACTTAAATTATTATTTTTGGAAATATAATTAAGAAAATCAGAAACATGATTTTTTTTTATTTTTTTAGGATGATTTAATTTCAAAATATGAAATAAAAAATTTAAATATTGTTTAGTATCAGTTAAATAAGCTTCTATAGTATTGTGTGATAATAATAATTCCTGTAATAAATAAATTTTAAATTTTTTCAAAGTATTTTCAATCATTATATTCACAAAAAATTCCTTAATTCAAAAATTATTAAACTAATCATTATTAATATTTCAAATAATTAAATACATAAAAAAAGTTGTTAAAGGTATTTTAACAAGATTAGTTAAAAAAATAGATTCCCAATAAAATTCTTGTGTTGTGGCATAAATTAAAAAAGTAGCAATAATAGAAATGAAATAATTAAATATACAAGTAATCAAAGAAATATCCTTTTTTTTATATATATATAAATATTTAGAAATAATATCTATTCCACCTGTAGAACCACCAATTCTAATGCAAATTCCACCAATAACACCAGTTATCAAAGAAACCATAAAAACTCTTAATAAGTTACTAAACCAAAACTTCCCCTCGTAATCGAAAAGACCAAAAACATTTTGCATTTTGTTCCAAACAAGTCCATTGTTGCCGTTAACTAAAATAGTTAAAATAGTTAAAAAAAGAAAAATAAAAATAGTATTGAAAAGAGTAGTAATATTAAATTTAATATCTAGTTTAGGAAAAGCAATAAAAATGAACAAAATAAAATTAACTAAAAGATAAAAAAATGCTGCAAAAACACCTACAAATAAAGGATTTTGTTTAAAAATAGTAAAATTACTTTTCAAAACTTTTGCAATAGCATCGCCAATGCCGTGAACTCCTGTAACATATAAATTTATTTTATAATTACCACTAACAAAAAGAATATCAGCTAAACAATAAAAAAAACATAAAAATATATTGATTAAAATGAAATTAAAATTAATTTTTTTATTTTGAGAAAGAATGTTGGTATTTTCTTCTTTTTTAATCACAAAAATAACCTTTTCTAATTAATTTATAATATTTTTTTACCAAACCAGAAAGCAATTAAATCAAAAATCCAATTTTTTTATAAAAAATCAGAAAATAAATTTAGATGTATTTATATGTGTAGATTATATCATAATATAACTCAAATCCAAAAAATTTTCTATTTAATATTTCTATTAGAAAATTTTTTAAATGCTAAAAATACACAATTTTAAATAATCAAAAAAATATTTTAATTAATATATATATCCTATTAAAAATTATTAAATAGAATATTTAATTCCTAAAATTTCTCTGATTTTATTGACTTTTTGTTGAGATATAGTATTAGCTTTAAAAGCTCCATTAGATAAAGTATTTTCTAAAATAAAATCATTAATAATATTTTTAAAATTATTTTGAATAATTTTAATTTTTTCTACAATCAAAAATGCTAATTTTATTTTAAAATCTCTATAAGAATAATTAGAAAATAAAAATTCTGCTTGAGAAATTTCAATACCTTTCAAACCTGCATAAATTGTTAATAGATTAGAAATTCCGGGTTGCATTTGAGGATCATACTTTATTTTACCTATATTATCAGTTACCGCTTGCATAACTTTTTTTTGGATATTATTCAAATCTTCTAATAAAAAAATACAACCTTTATCTTGATCTTTATCCAAGAAACTACTTTTACTCATCTTTTTATCAGGATTAGTCAAAGAATTAATAGTATAACCTATGTTTAAAAATTCTGGAATTTTAAAAAAATTTCCATACAAAGAATTAAAACGAATAGCTAGATCACGAGTCAACTCTAAATGTTGTTTTTGATCTTTTCCGACTATAACTATATCAGCATCATAAAGTAAAATATCAGATGCCATTAAAATAGGATAAGTTAAAAGAGAAACTTTTACATTTGATGATTTGTTTTTGTTTTTTTCTTTAAATTGAATCATTCTATTTAATTCGCCTAAATAAGTATTACATTCTAAAATGTAACTTAAATATGTATGAGCAAAAATATCTGATTGAAGAAAAAAAATAGTTTTAGATAAAGATAAACCAGAAGATAATAAAATAGCTGTCATATTCCGTATTACTTGTTTTAAATCAAATTCTTTAGAAAAAGTTGTTAAAGAATGTAAATCAGCAATAAAAAAATAAAATTCATATTGTTCAGAAAATTTTTTTTGCATCAATATCAAAGGTTGAATAATACCAAGCCAATTGCCTAAAGTCAAATCTCCACTAGGTTTTATTCCAGTAATAATAATTTTTTTTTTTAAAAATTTACTATTCATAAATAAAAATCCTTTTTTAATTTAATTGATTTATTTTTAATTCTAAAAATAATGTAAAAAAATACAGAAAATAATATAAATAAAACAAATTCTCTCAAAAAAACTGCTATTTTTCCGCTAAAATAATTAATTCCTAAAATAGGTTCTCCAAAAACTTTAGTTTTATGAAGATTATAATCGCATTGAATATTCGGATAAGGAAACCAACATTTGTCAAATGTGCAATTAACATCTAAAAAAGTTTTAAGAGGTTCTAATAAACATAAAAAATAAAAAAACAAATAAATTAAAGGATGAATAAAAGACAAAAAAATTTCTTTAGTTTTAATTTTAGATATTTGTAAATAAATAAAAATTATAAAAAAATTTAAGGGAATAATAGTATGCTGAATAATACTCAAAAAATGACTTTCATAAATATTTTTAAAAAATTTTGAATTAAAAAAAATATTTTTTTGAAAATAATTCCAAAAAACATTAAAATCATTATATTCTGTCCAAATAGGAGCAAGTATCATATTGTAAACAAAAAAGGTTAATAAAGAATTAACTAGTGTTATTAAAACAAAAATTTTTTGTTTTTCTTTATTTTCCATTCCAACTAAAAAAATACATAAAATAGATAAAATAGATAAAATCATTTGATTAGTAAAAAATCTATAATGAAAAAATATTTTTTTAAAAATTTTTTTTATATCAAAAATATCAACTTTATAAAAAATAATGATAAATATATCGGAAAAAATAGCAAATATTAATAAGAATAAAAGTAATTTAAAAATAAATTTATTTTTAATATTTAAAAAATTAACAGAATTGCTTTTATATTTTATATTTATTGAATTTTTAATCATACAATTATTAACTATTTTTTTAATTTAATTAAAAACCTTTCTAATTTTTTTAAAAAACATACAAAATTAATTTAAAAAATTAATAAAATTTTATATTTTATTTTATAATTTCACTTTTCTAATTTTTATTAAAATAAAAAATTTGATTAATAATTTTCAATATTGTTTTTTTTAAATTATATAATATAAAAAAATATTTTTTGAATAATAAAATATAAAATATTATTTTTTTATTTTATTTTCGCTTATATATCCAATTATAATTTGATTTCATTTTTTTAATTTACTTATTTAAATAAAAAATATTTAAATATTTAATTAAAATTTTCAAAAACTTGATAAAAAAATGTGAATAAGTTTTAAGTAAAAATTCAAAAAATATGTATTGGGCATCTTTTTTAATTATAAAAAAAATTTTTTTTTGTGAATAAGTAATGTGAATAAGTGTCCTTAAGAATCGGATTTTAAGTTTTTTTACATATTTTTAGTTTTTTCTAAATTCATTTTTTAAAAAATTTATTGATTTTTTATTAAAAATATTAAAAATTCAAAATCAAAATGTGAATAAGTTTTGAATAAGTAGGGTGTTTTTTCTAATAAAATGTGAATAAGTATCTTTAAAATGTGAATAAGTATCTTTAAAATGTGAATAAGTATGGTTAAAATGTGAATAACTTTTAGATTTTAACTTAAATAAGTTATGATTAATTCTATATTTTTAATTAATTTTAATTTTTTAATACTTCGAATACATTCAATAATAATAAAGAAATAAGAATAAATAAAAATAAATATATAAATTTATAAATATTTTTAAAAATTATAATTAATATATAAAAAAGATATATATAAAAATATATACATTTTTATAAAAATATTATTTAAATATTTTAAATAAAATATTTTTTTTATTAAATTTTATAAAAAAGAAAATGAAAAAATATTTCATTTAACATGTAATGAAAATAATAATTAAAAAAATATTTTTTGAATAATAAAATATAAAATATTATTTTTTTATTTTATTTTCGCTTATATATCCAATTATAATTTGATTTCATTTTTTTAATTTACTTATTTAAATAAAAAATATTTAAATATTTAATTAAAATTTTCAAAAACTTGATAAAAAAATGTGAATAAGTTTTAAGTAAAAATTCAAAAAATATGTATTGGGCATCTTTTTTAATTATAAAAAAAATTTTTTTTTGTGAATAAGTAATGTGAATAAGTGTCCTTAAGAATCGGATTTTAAGTTTTTTTACATATTTTTAGTTTTTTCTAAATTCATTTTTTAAAAAATTTATTGATTTTTTATTAAAAATATTAAAAATTCAAAATCAAAATGTGAATAAGTTTTGAATAAGTAGGGTGTTTTTTCTAATAAAATGTGAATAAGTATCTTTAAAATGTGAATAAGTATCTTTAAAATGTGAATAAGTATGGTTAAAATGTGAATAACTTTTAGATTTTAACTTAAATAAGTTATGATTAATTCTATATTTTTAATTAATTTTAATTTTTTAATACTTCGAATACATTCAATAATAATAAAGAAATAAGAATAAATAAAAATAAATATATAAATTTATAAATATTTTTAAAAATTATAATTAATATATAAAAAAGATATATATAAAAATATATACATTTTTATAAAAATATTATTTAAATATTTTAAATAAAATATTTTTTTTATTAAATTTTATAAAAAAGAAAATGAAAAAATTTTTATATAATAATAGTTAGTGTGAATCGATTAATTATTTTTCCTTTTAAAATTATTTTATTTAAAAATTTTTAAAAAATAATTAAATTTTATATATTTAATTTTTTTATATATTAAAAATTTTAATAATAAATTAAATAATCTAAGAGAATTCAAATTTTTTAATTTATTATTAAATTTATTTTTTCTTAAATCCAATTTTTATTTTTTTGTTTTAAGTTTAAAAATTTATTTATGTTATATAATAGAGTTATTGAAAAAAATTATAATAAATTCGAATTTTAAATAATAAAATTAATAGGTGATGGTTTTGAAGATTGTTTATGATGGTTTAAAACAAGGTAATGTTTATGATTTTGTAAAAAAATTAAATTATCCTAGTCAACATATATCAGAATTTGTTGATAATAATGATAAAATTATTTTAGTAATTAAAACAGTTGGTTTCGGAGAATTATCTAAAGAAGCTAGAGATTTTTTGAAAAAATATTCTCATTTAGTTATAGGTTTGGCTTCTTCTGGTAATAAAAATTATGGTTTTAATTATGCTAGATCTGGAGATGTTGCTTCTAAGGAATTCGGTATCCCTTTAATTATGAAGTTTGAAGGGAAGGGTTTTTCGGAAGATGTTCAAAAATTAAATAAATGGATTGAAAATTATAATAAATCAGGAGTTAATATAGGAGTGAGTTTTAGTTTGGATTATAAATATAAAAATTCTTTTAATAATCAAAATAAATGTTTTGATAATAATTCGATTCCTCATTGGATCATTTTGAATAATCAAATTATAGATGAAGATGGTAATATTAAGGATCTTAATAAAGATTTAGAGGCTTTAGAAAGTTATTTATCTAAAGAAATTAAGCCTAAATTAAAGAAGTTTGATAATTTATCTGATAAATTAAAATTTTTAATTGATAACGAATATTATGAAGAAGATTTTTTAAAATTTTATTCTTTCGATCAAATTCAAGAAATTTACAAAATAGCATATGATTATAATTTCCGTTTTAATTCTTTTATAAGTGCTTATAAATTTTATAAAGATTATTCTTTAAAAACTAGGGATAAAAAGAATTATTTAGAAACTTATGAAGATCGCTTAGTTATTAATTCTTTATATCATGGATCTGGAGATTTTGAATTGGCTAAGAAATTAATTAATAGTTTAATCAGACAAAATTTTACTCCAGCTACCCCTACTTTATTAAATAGTGGACTTAAAAAAAGAGGAGAATTTGTTTCTTGTTTTCTTTTAGAGGCTGGAGATTCTTTAAATGATATATCTCGTATTATAGAATTTACTATGCAATTGTCTAAAATAGGTGGAGGAGTTTCGATAAATTTATCTAATTTAAGAGCTAAAGGAGAATCTATCAAAGGAATTGCTAATGCATGTAAGGGTGTGATTGGTGTAGCTAAAATTTTAGACTATGTTTCTCGTTATGCGGATCAAATGGGACATAGATTAGGAGCTGTTGCTATTTATTTGAGTGCTCATCATGCTGACATTTTAGATTTTTTAAATTCTAAAAAATTGAATGCAGATGATGATATCAGATTAAAAACTCTATCTTTAGGTGTTGTAGTATCTGATAAAATGATTTCTTTAGCTAAAGAAAATAAAATGATGGCTTTGTTTTATCCTCATAGTATTTACAAAAAATATAAAATTAATTTTGCAGATGTTAGTGTTGAAATGGATAAATGGTATGATATTTTGGTTAATGATTCTGATATTGATAAAAAATTTATAAATCCTAGAAATTTATTAGAAACAATTGCTCAATTACAAGGTGAATCTGGTTATCCATATATTATGTTTTGTGATAATGCTAATAAACAAAATACTTCTAGCCAAAAAATTAAATTTTCAAATTTATGTACAGAAATATTACAACCTTCTTTAACTTCTCATTATGCTCCTTATGATCAAAGAGATAAAGATATGATTGGCATGGATATTTCTTGTAATTTATCTTCTGGTCATATGGGTAATATGATTAAAAACAAAAGTATTAAAGAGACTGTTTTTTTAGCTATGGAATTGATGAATTCAGTTTCTATAAAAAGTAATATTCATTATGTTCCGGGAGTATGTAAAGCTAATAAATTAAATAGAAGTGTTGGTTTTGGAATGATGGGTCATCATAGTTTTTTAGTAGAAAATATGATAGAATTCGGCAGCGAAGAAAATTTAGAATTGATTGATGTTTTTTTTAATGCTGTTAATTATTATTCCTTATTGCATTCTAATTTGAAAGCAAAAAAAACAGGCCAAAAATTCTTTAACTTTGAAAAATCAACTTATGCTAGTGGCGAATATTTTAAAAATAGAAAAGCTATTATGCCTACAATTCCGAAAATCAAAAATATTTTTCAAGATATTGAATTGCCTACTAACGAAGATTGGGATGAACTACGTAAAAATATTATGGAGTATGGTTTATGGAATTCACATAGATTAGCTATAGCTCCTAATGGTTCGATTGGATATGTTATGTCTACCACATCCTCTCTAACGCCTATCAAACAATTAGTTGAAGAAAGAACTTATGGAAATTCTAAAACTTATTTTCCAGCTCCTTATTTGTCTGATTTTTCTTTTATGTACCAAACTGCTTATCAAATTGATAAATTTAAATTAATAAATGTTATAGCGGTTGCGCAAAAACATATAGATCAAGGTATTTCTTTGGAATTATGCATTAATTCTGATATGAATACTAGAGAATTGCAAAAACTTTATTTATACGCTCATCATAAAGGAATAAAAACTCTTTATTATACTAGAACTCGAAAATTAAAATTATCCGAATGCGAAGCATGTTCTATTTAATTATTTTTTTTATATGAAAAAATATTCCCTAAGGAGAAAATGATTATGTCATTGTCGGTAAGACAAGTTTTAGATAAAGTGGTAGAGGAATTGTCTTTAAGGTGTAGTCCAGAAGTGTTTAAAGCTAATTTTATTAATATGAAAAATCCTTATAAAATAGAAAAAAACACTATTTTTATTTTGGTTAGTGATTTTATTAAAACTAAAATTATTTTAATGAATTATTTAGATTTAATTAATGAAATTTCTAAAAAATATTCTGATAATGACATTTTTTTTAAATTTTTGTCTGACAAAGATTTGTTAACTAATTCTGATAAAAGCAATATCATAGATACTAATAATTCTGATAATTTTGATAAAAATAAATCTTTAAATATTGATTCTTTTGATTTGAAAGAATTTAATTTGAATTATAATGATAATTATTCTACTGGTTTGGAAGCTAAATATAATTTTGATAATTTTGTTATAGGGGAAAGCAATGATTTTACTTTTCGAATCGCTAAAAAAACTGCTAATGAAGAAATATTATTAAGAGCTAATCCTTTGTATATTTTCGGAGATGTTGGTTTAGGTAAAACTCATTTAATGCATGCTATAGGTAATTTTATGATTCAAAAAAATACCAATAAAAAAATTTTGTACGTGAAAGCTGAAGGATTTATGGAAGAATTCACTTCTAAATTAAAACAAGATAAAATGGACGAGTTTCATTTTAAATATCGAAATTTAGATGTTTTATTAATAGATGATATTCAAATGATGGAAAATGCTAAATATACACAAATAGAGTTTTTTAAGCTTTTTGATCATTTGAATTCTCAACGTAAACAAATAGTTATTACCAGTGATAAACCTGTAACTCAATTAAAAAAAATTATGGGTAGATTAACAAATCGTTTTCAATCAGGTTTAGTAGGTGACATTAAGAAACCTGATCAACAACATTGTTTAAGGATTATTCAGAAAAAGTTATTATTAATGCCAAGTAATTTAAGAAATAAATTGAATAAAGAAGTTTTATATTTCATTTCTTCTCATTTTGGCGATAATATTCGTGAATTAGAAGGAGTTTTATTGCGTTTATTGAATTATACCCAAATTTATGGTTTCGAAATGAATTTAACTAATTCATTAATCGCTTTAGAACCTCTTTTAAAGAATAAAAATAATATTTCTCCTGAAGAAAATGATATTAGGAAAATTCAGAAAGTTGTTAGCCGATCTTTTAATATTAAAGTAAGTGATTTAAATGGTCATTCAAGAGATCCCCAATATTCTTTGCCTCGCGATATAGCTATTTATTTAATTAAAAAGAGAAATAAAATTTCTAATGAAATGATAGGATTTTTATTTAATAAAAGGCATTATTCGACTATTTCAAAATCTTATCAGAGAATTAAAAACAAAATTAAAGTAGATCAAAATTTAGAACAAAATATTCAGAAAATAATGTTAAAGTTAAATAATGATAATCTGGCTTTGGAGGGTTAATTCAAACAATTATGCATTTAGAAATTACAAAGGAAGTTTTATTACACTATTTATTACAAATTTATAAAATACTTCCGCCTAAAACTCTTTTTCCTATTTTTCATTATATTAAAATTAAAACTTTAAATAATGTTTGTTATTTAGAAGCAATGGATTATAATAAAAACATTCAATTACAAATTAAAGATACTGATTTATCAATTAAAAAAAACGGTTCTTTAGTAATCATAGGCAAATATTTAGTTGATATTATCAAAAAAATTGATTCTTGTTCGTTAGAAATGACTCTTGTAGAAGATTATTTATTATTTATTAATTCTAAAAATTCTGAATATAAATTAAAAGTTATTGATTTGCAATTTTTTCCACCTGTTAGTTTCGATTTTGAATCTGATAAATTTTTAATTATTAAAAATGAATTTTTAAAAAAAATTATCAAAGAAGTTAATGTTGCTGCTTCTCGCGATAAACAACAAAAAACTCTCATGGGAGTTAATTTTATTTATGAAAATTCTATTTTAAGAGTTTTAGCTACAGATACTTTTCGGATTGCGCAAAAAGAAATACAATTAGATTTGGATTATTTCGATTTTAACATTACTGTTTCTTATAAAAATTTAGAAGAATTATATAAATTATTAGATTATCAAAAAGATGAGTTTGTTCGCATATCTATTAATAAACAAAAAATGATTTTGCAATGTGACAGTTTATTGTTTCAAACTACTCTTTTAGAAGGTAAATATCCTGCGTGGCCTATTATTAAGGCTAGTTCTTTTCCTTTTTTTGTAAAAATAAATAGATTAGATTGTTTAAAAACTTTAGAAAGAGTTTCTTTAGTTTTAACTAAAGAAGAGAATATTTTTTCTAATATTATTAGATTGTATATTAGATTAGATAATGTTATAGAAATTTCAGCTAATAGTGATGAAATTGGTCAAGCTTCGGAACAATTAAAAGCTAGTGAGGTTTTTGCTAAAGAAAATGTGGAAACTTTTTTAAATGTTCAACATTTAGAAGATATTTTAAAGGTATTTACTGTTAAAGAATTCAAAATTATTTTTGATAGTTTTGCGACATCTTTTGTTATTTGTAGCGAAGAAGATGCTAGTATATTGTATTTGGTTTTCCCTGTTATTGGCCGGAATTAATATATTTAAAATAAAAACATGGTGATTTATTAATATGATGGATTATCTAAAAAAAAGCGACATTGCGATATACAATTTAATTTTAAAAGAACAAAAAAGACAAAAAAATTGTTTAACATTAATTGCTTCTGAAAATTTTACATCTTCAGCTGTTTTAGCAGCTCAAGGAAGTATATTAACTAATAAGTATGCAGAGGGTTATCCTGATAAAAGATATTATAATGGTTGTAATTGTGTTGATGAAATTGAAAAAATAGCGATTCTAAGAGCTCAACAATTATTTAATGTTAAATATGTGAACGTTCAACCCCATTCAGGAACTCAAGCAAATATGGCTGTTTTACAAGCTTTATTGAAACCTCATGATGTTATTTTGGGTATGTCTTTAGATGCAGGAGGACATTTAACTCATGGTTCTGTTTTAAGTTTTTCTGGTATTTTTTTTCGTTCTTTTAGTTATAGTGTTTCTCCGGAAACAGAAATTCTTGATTATGAAAATATTCTGAAAATAGCTTATCAGGTGAAACCAAAATTAATTATAGCAGGAGCTTCTGCTTATTCTAGAAAAATTGATTTTGTAAAATTTCGTCAAATTGCTAATAAAGTTAATGCTTATTTAATGGCAGATATTGCTCATATAGCGGGATTAGTAGTAAGCCAGTTGCACCCTTGCCCTTTACTCGCTAAAGCCGATGTAGTTACTTCTACTACTCATAAAACTCTTAGAGGTCCTAGAGGAGGAATTATTTTAACAAATAGTTTGGAAATAATTAATAAAATTAATAAAGGAATTTTTCCTGGAACACAAGGAGGACCTTTTATGCATACTATTGCCGCTAAAGCTGTTTCTTTTCAAGAAGCTTTAAAAGATGATTTTATATTATATCAAAAACAAGTTGTTAAAAATTCTTTGTGTTTAGCTGATCGTTTGATAAGTTTAGGTTATCGTGTAATTAGTGGTACTACAGAAAATCATTTATTAACAATTGATGTTACTTATAATAATCCACAATTAAATGGTAAGATTGCAGCAGATGTTTTGCAAAAAATTAATATTATAGTTAATAAAAATTTTATTCCTTTTGATAAAAATAAAGGTTTTTATCCTTCGGGGATTCGACTAGGAACTGCTGCTATGACTACAAGAGGTTTTAAAGAAATAGAATTTATTAAAGTAGCTGATATGATAAATCGCGCTTTGATAAATTATCAAAATGATATTATTTTGGGGCAAATAAAAAAAGAAGTTTTAACCTTAATTGCTAAATATCCTTCTTTAGATTATTAAATATTAATATAATTTTAATGTTATTAATTATTTTAAATTTAATTTTAATTTAAATCTTGTGAATATGTTAAAATGTATTGGTATGTTTTTCTAAAATCTTAATTATAAATATTTTTTATTTTTATTTATTATAAAAATACTAATTTATTTACTTAGAAAGGATTGATTTATGAAAAAGACTATTCAACATCCTAATTTTTATGAAATTGAAGTTGCTTGTGCTACTTGTCATAAAAAACATAAAATCGGAACTACTGTAGAAAAAATAAAAATCGAAACTTGTTCTAATTGCCATTCTTTTTATACTAATTCACAATCTTTTGTTACAGTTGCCGGTAGAATTGATAAATTTTATAAACGCTATGGTAAATCATCGGGCGCCAAAGAGGCCTAAATTTCTTGCTATCTAACCAATAGCCAGGGCCGATAAACCCTGAAAGGATATGGTCGGTCAGTCAAACGAAAGAATGTCGGATTATAGCAGACCATAAAAGCGGATTGC
>NZ_JAOSIM010000039.1 GCF_030586805.1 Candidatus Phytoplasma fabacearum | reverse complement strand
TTATTTTCTGGGCGCCAAAGAGGCCTAAATTTCATGCTATCTAACCAATAGCCAGGGTCGATAAACCCTGAAAGGATATGGTCGGTTAGGTTAACGAAAGAACGCCG
Source organism: Candidatus Phytoplasma fabacearum (assembly GCF_030586805.1). Taxonomy (GTDB): domain Bacteria; phylum Bacillota_I; class Bacilli_A; order Acholeplasmatales; family Acholeplasmataceae; genus Phytoplasma; species Phytoplasma fabacearum. Next base: position 2,382 of record NZ_JAOSIM010000039.1, on the reverse strand, counting down.
GATTACAGCAGACCATAAAAGCGGGTTGCGACGAAAGCAAATTAGTCAAGATGACTCCGCCACCGAATAATTCCATGGAGAAGCCTGAAATGGCCTAAGAAGGAAAATTGATGTAATAAAGAGACCTGTTCCGGAAGTTGCTTAAACGGACAGTCCAGAATCTATCAATATATAAGAAAAGTATTGGATAGTTTATCAAAGAAAGAAAACCTGGAATCAACCTCTTAAAGAGGATACTTCCCCTAAAGAATTAAGGTAGAGATTTAGTGTAACTTGGAGAATCCTAAAACTAAGTAATTAAATTTACTAATCCGGAAATGAAAGTCTGGATGGTCAAGGATAAAGAATCTTTTTAGTAGTCGTAAGGGTAAACCTAAATTTGGAATAATTTAGTTAATCGTCTTACCGAGAAGAGAGGTAATCACTCTTATAGGGCGAAAGAAGAAAGTAATTTACTATTTATTCAATGGCATCAAGGAAGGAGTTGATAGATTATGTCAACAACGGTTTCACCAGAAACTAAACTTTCGCGAACATTGAATAAGATTCAATATTGTTCATCAAAGGGCTACTCTCTGAAAAGAGAACTCCAGCAAGGAATGAATAACTTTCACAACACGTTAGTAGCATTTAATAAAATTGCGACTAACAGGGGAGCGGGTACACCCGGAATCGACAATGAAAAGATTGATGGTGTTAATCTAGATAGACTAGAAAGATACCATCGGGAATACATCAACAATGGTTACCACCCGAAACCAGTCAAAAGAATCCTCATTCCTAAGGATAAGGGGAAAAACAGACCCTTGGGCATACCGACCATCAGAGATAGATTGATACAAAAATGCTTGGAACAACTCTTAACTCCCTATTTTGAAAATATTTTTTCAGAATGGAGTTTTGGATTTAGAACCAAAAAATCTTGCCATGATGCTATCAAACGCGTCAAACAAAGATTTAAAGGGATAGATTATATTGTCAAAATCGACTTAAAAGGTTACTTTGATACCATCAATCACGAGATTCTGATGAGGACCATAAATCAGTTCATCAAAAAGAACAAAACGCTCTCAACCATTAACAAATGGCTAAAAGCCGATTTCATGAAGGATGGCATCAAATACGAATCCTTATCGGGCTCTCCTCAGGGAGGAATTATTTCTCCTCTGTTGGCGAATGTATATTTACATCACATCGACTTGAGAATGGAAGAGCTGATTAAAGAGGGAAGGCCAATTAAGAAGAGTAACCCAGAATATAAGAAAGCATGGTTTAAAAACCAACACGGCAATCTGGGGATTGATAGCTCTATCAACCTGAATCCAAAACCAAGAGTTGAATATATCCGTTATGCGGATGATTTTATCATCGGTATTAAAGGCGAATACAACCAGGCGGAAAGAATCAAAGACCAAGTAACGCAATGGCTAACGCAAGATTTGAACCTTACGGTTAGTAAGGATAAATCCAAAATTGTGAAAGCCAACAAAGGAACGAGGTTTCTATCTTACATGATAAAGGTTAACCCCACCAATAGAACCCGGGAAAGGAAAACCACTAGGAATTCCTTAAATGGCAGAGTTCAAATCCAAATTCCCCAGGCGAAAGCCAAAGAATATGGATATGAATATAATTGGTTAAAAAGGGGGGAAGTGAAACACGACGAAACATTAGCAGATAGGGACGAATTAGAAATAATCCGGACCTATAAGACAATTGTTAGAGGAATTATCCAATACTTTTGTTTAGCTAACAATCTCGGGGTTTTAACCCACTTAAATTATCTAGCTGAATATAGCTGTTTGAAAACGCTGGCAAGGAAACGAAAAACGTCAATTGCTAGAGTTCGGAAGAAACTTAATACAGGAGCAACCTGGAGTATTCCTTATCATAACAAAGGGAAAACCCAAGTTGAGTCATGGGTTGCTTACTCTTGGGATAGAATTAAAAGAATGCGTAATTATAAGGGAAATCCGGACATTACCATCAATAGATTTATATTCCAGAGTCGTACGAATCTAACTGACCGCCTAAAAGCAGAACGTTGTGAGCATTGCGATAAAACAACTCAACTACAAATTCATCACATTGGTACGGTCCGCAATGCGCACCACCAAAGTATCATGAATAAAAGAACCAAGGTATTGTGTAAAGATTGTCACCGAAAGGTAACCAATCAACAAATACGCGATATCAGAAAGAATAAGAACAATAGGAATAAATAGCTAATTAACCGTGAGGAAAAATTAGTCCCCGAAAGAGAGTAAATTATGGAAAGCCGGATGCTGGGAAACTTGCTTGTCCGGTTTGGACGGGGGCTGATTGTAAATAAAACAGCAAAGATAAATCGCTGAATAAAACGCAATTAATCTATCCGTATTA
>NZ_JAOSIM010000038.1 GCF_030586805.1 Candidatus Phytoplasma fabacearum | reverse complement strand
ACAAAGGTATTGTGTAAAGATTGTCATCGTAAGATAACCAATCAGCAAATACAGGATATTAGAAACAAGAACGATAAGAACAAATAGCTAATTAACCGTGAGGAGAAATTAGTTCTCGAAAGAGAGTAAATTATGGAAAGCCGGATGCTGGGAAACTTGCTTGTCCGGTTTGGACGGGGGCTGATTGTAAATAAAACAGCAAAGATAAACCGCTGAATAAAACGCAATTAATCTATTCGTATCAATATTATGGCTGTAGTTACAACAATAACGAAAGAGGAATTTGTCAAAGAAACTAGAATCGTTAATGTAACTGTTAGTAATGCGAAGATTTTGAGGCAACATCCTCTATTTCAAAAATACTTTGATTTTAGTTGCAAATCTCCTTGTTATAATGCTGATTTGGAAGAATTTGGTATGGTTTGGAAAATTAAAAATCCGCCTAAAAATTTATTAGGTGTTTTTTTTGATCAAAATACTAGAGAGGATGAAGATGATAAGTATACTTTAGAAGATTTAAAATATATGGCTAACAAATCCCCTAATATGTATATTCTTTGGAAATACAAAGAAAAATGATAATTTTTTCTATTATTAGGATCCAAAGAGGTCTAAATATCGTGTCATTTAACCAATGACCAGTGCGATAAACACTGTAAGGCTAAGAACGGTTCTTGAATGGAAACTCTCAAGAATTACAGCAGTTCTTAAAAGCGGGTTGCAACGAAGTAGTTAGTTAAGAAGATACCGCCACCAAATGGTTCTAAGGATAAGCCTGTAATGGCCTAAGAAGATAAGTAGATGTAATATTAAACCTGTCTCGTAAACTACTATAAACGAGCAGTCCTGAGGCTATTAATACAATAGATAAGTATTGAATAGTTTATCAATTAACAAACCTGGAATCTCACCATTAACAAAATGGTTACTTCCCCTAAGGAATCAAGGTAGATATTTAGCGTAACTTGGAGAATCCTAAAGGTCAGTTATTAAATTAACTAATAATGAGCTTAAAGTCATTAGGCCCAAGGATAAAGCGACTTCTTAGTAGTCGGAGGAGTAAAACTTGATCTGGAATGATAAAGAGAATCGTCCTCCCTGGAACAAGGTTAACGACCTTGATAGGGCGAAAGAAGTCAGTAATTTATTGTTTATTCAATGAAAAAATAATGAGTTATTAAATGAAGTTAGTTTTTGAAAGAAGGTAAATTATGTCAAACCGAATGTTGGGCAAATTACTTGTCAAATTTTTAGAGAGAGATAATTGCGATATAGACCATAAAAAAAATAAATCAAGTTATCGAAACGCAAATAATCTATCCTTATTAATTAATAAATTAAAGATAAAATGTTATATTTTATCTTTAATTTTATCGATTTTTATTATTATTATAAAACAAAATAACTATATTATAGCGTATAACAACAATAATAATAATAATAATTTTTCATATCATTTACAAATGATAAATAATGATATCATTAGCTTATCTTTACGTAGACAACAAGTGTTTATATTAGAAGTTAGCCACAGCAATACAAATACTAAACAAATTTTAAGACAAAGATGTCTTGTATTAGCGCGTTTAATTTTAAATTTAGAACAACAAAAAAAAATAATTCAAGAATTAATAACAGAAGGTATTGATAATAATCAAAAAATAGATCAATTATTAGAACTTAAACGACATTTTATAAATCAATCTATGTTGATTTAAATTAATTATTTCTAAACAACAACTATAATATTGATAAAAAAATTTATTTGAGATAAAAATAATAAATTATGATAATCTGGATGCGAGGTAACTTGATTGTCCGGTTTAGATAGGGGATTTTTCAATATACAACTGAAATATAAAAATAAAAAATACTATTTTTGCAATTTACCTATAAATATATTGATTTATTTTTTTAAATCATTACTATAACATATAAGAAAAAAATTATTTTTATTTTAATTATTTTTTACTTTATTTTGAAACGGAAACAAAAATAAATGAAATTAAAGTTTAACAAAAATATTTCATTTTATAATTTATTTTTTTTATTTTTTATTATTATTATTTTTTTAATAAAAATTTTTTTAATTAGAAAAAATAATGTAAGTAATAATTATCATTTATATCAAATTTTAAAAAACGATTCTATTGAAAAATCAAATAATACAAAAGAAAAAGATATTATTTCATCAGATTTTTGTAAATTTAAAATCAATCCAAAAGATTTTGAAATAATACAAATGTATATTTTCTCCAATAACTATTATGATAAATTATCTATTATAAATAAAATAACCAACGAAGAACAAAAAATAATTGAAAAAATTAAAAATAAATGGAATTTTGTTTTAGAAACTAAAATAAAAAGAGAAAAAAATATTAATGATTTAGATAGGGCGCCAAAGAGGCCTGAATATCGTGTCATTTAACCAATGACCAGTGCGATAAACACTGTAAGGCTAAGAACGGTTCTTGAATGGAAACTCTCAAGAATTACAGCAGTTCTTAAAAGCGGGTTGCGACGAAGTAGTTAGTCAAG
>NZ_JAOSIM010000037.1 GCF_030586805.1 Candidatus Phytoplasma fabacearum | reverse complement strand
TCAAACATGTTCAATAACGATCTCAAGGAATTTAGTATATTAAAACAATTAATATTTCAAAATATTCTCAAATTATTAACTATGATTTTTTGTTAATAAAATAAGATTAATAGTGGATAGATGCGAAGTAATTTAAAAAATAGAACAATTCTTTTATAAATTAAATATAATTAAAAATACTTAATAAGAAAATAAAAATTTACTAAAATTGATTTTACGTTTGAAAAGAAATATTTTTATTTTTTTTCTTAAATTGAGAAATTTTTTAAAAAAGGAAAAAATATGAAATGTATTAAAATATCCAAAAAAATTGTAATATTTATAATTATTATAATAATATTATTTATAATTTTAAATAATAGGAATTTTTTCAAAAATAACAATTTAATTAAACATCAATCATTTATATCTTCACCTAAATTATCGAACCAATCAAATTTATCTTTATCTAAATTAAAAATAAATAATTTTCATAAATTAAAAAATATTAAATCTTATATTTTGTCAGAAAATAACGAAGATTCAGAAAAATTTTTAAACAATATTAAAAGAGAAGAAAAAGAAAAAATTAAATCTCTTAAAGAAATGTTTTTATCAGATTTTTCTAAATTTAATTCCATTCACGATTCTCTTGAAAGATATAAAAAGAAAATTACGGAGTTTCAAAAACAAATAGATTTTTTTTTAATTAAAGTAAATTCTGAAGAACAAGACATTACAAAATTAAAACAAATTTTAAAAGAAATAGATAAAAATATAAATATTCAAAAATTAAAAATACAAAATAAAAAAGTTGATTTACAAACTCAAGGTATAACAATTTATAATAATCAAGAAATTTATAACATTGAAAATAAAATAAAAGAATTACTTAATAAGAAAGAAGAAGTATTGAAACAAATAAAAGAAATACAATTAGACCAAATAAAATTAAATAATATTAATGAAACAATATATCAAAACTTGAAACTATATAAAAAATTAGATCAATTATTATATAGCAAAAAGCAATTTTATATACAAACATTTTTAAATTGTCTTGAAAAGTTTTATAATAATTAAAAAACTATCTTAGTTTTATTATTTTCTAATATTATTAAAGTGCTAAAAATTAAATTTTAATAAAAATTGAAACAAAAATTTCAAAAATTATATAAAATAAACATGTATTAAATATTTAATAAAATTTATATAATTATTTAACTTTAATCTCGATATGTTATAAAAATTTAAATACAATAATATTTATCTAATAATTTTTTTCTTTAAGGGATCAAAATTATTAATAATCATAAATAGGCGCCAAAGAGGCCTAAATATCGTGTGATTTTACCAATCACCAGTGCGATAAACACTGTAAGGCTAAGAACGGTTCTTGAATGGAAACTCTCAAGAATTACAGCAGTTCTTAAAAGCGGGTTGCAACGAAGTAGTTAGTTAAGAAGATACCGCCACCAAATGGTTCTAAGGATAAGCCTGTAATGGCCTAAGAAGATAAGTAGATGTAATATTAAACCTGTCTTGTAAACTACTGTAAGCGAGCAGTCCAGAGTCTATCAATATATATATAAAGTATTGGATAGTTTATCAATTAACAAACCTGGAATCTCACCATTAATAAAATGGTTACTTCACCTAAGGAATCAAGGTTGATATTTAGCGTAAATTGGAGAATCCTAAAGGTCAGTTATTAAATTAACTAATAATGAGTTTAAAGTTATTAGGCCCAAGGATAAAGCGACTTCTTAGTAGTCGGAGGAGTAAAACTTGATCTGGAATGATAAAGAGAATCGTCCTTCCTGGAACAAGGTTAATGACCTTGATAGGGCGAAAGAAGTCAGTAATTTATTGATTTTCCAGTTTTTATTAATTAGGTAATTTTTTTTTATAATAGATATAGGAAATACAAAACCTGAGATTTAAAAGTAAATAATATATCTATGTATTTAATACAAAAAATTAGAATTATTGAACCAAATTATATTTTTAAATATTGCGATATATAATTATAAAAAATTTTTTAATAAATTAATAATTTGATAAATTATTAATAATTAATAACTATTTTAATAAAAGTTTTATATTCAATTATTTTTATGATTTTGAAATTCAAAATTTTATTTATTCAAGATAAAGTTCTAATAAATTTTCGAAAATATTGATTAATTTATTAAAAGCTTTTGTATAAATATTTATGTCATTAGAAAGTTTTTTAAATATGAATTTAAATATAAAAAAAATACAAATCAAAAAACAATTTAATATAATTAATTTATTCATAATTATTGTAACTTTAATATTTATAAATAATCGAAAAACTTATTTAGTTTATGCTGGTTCAAAGTATTCAGTAGTTAAAAAAACAAATTCTTCCGAAATATTATTTGATTCTACTGAAACCAAAATCGAGATTTTAAGAGCAAAAATAGATCAAGTTTTAATGAAACGAAATGAAGTTTTAAAAGAAATTGATTCAATAGAAAAAGAATTATTATCATTAAATTTAATAATTAAAAATAAAAATAATTTTCATTATTCCCGAAGGGGCGCCAAAGATGCCTAAATATCGTGTCATTTAACCAATGACCAGTGCGATAAACACTGTAAGGCTAAGAACGGTTCTTGAATGGAAACTCTCAAGAATTACAGCAGTTCTTAAAAGCGGGTTGCGACGAAGTAGTTAG
>NZ_JAOSIM010000036.1 GCF_030586805.1 Candidatus Phytoplasma fabacearum | reverse complement strand
CAGAAGAGGATAAATTATGGCAAGCCGGATGCTTGGAAACTTGCTTGTCCGGTTTAGATGGGGGCTATTTGTAATAGATATTAGAAAGACAAATTTTGAGATTGAAACGCAAATAATCTATCCATATTAGGAGATCCTAGGCATATGAATAATAATATAGGAGTTAAATCTAAAATTAGTATTGCTTTTAGCAAAAGAATTAAGAAATATTTTCCATCTGTTAAAATTTTTTTGTGGGATGAAAGACTTTCTACCCAAGAAGCTATTGATAATATGTATCAGGCGCAATATAAAAAAAAACAAATATTTAAATTAAAAGATGAAATGGCTGCTACAATAATTTTACAAAATTTTTTAAATAATCAAAGATAATCGAATTACTTATCTAAATAAAAAAAAATTATAAAGAATTTACATATGTCTATATTTTATAAAACAAAAAAGAAATATTTAAAAAAGATAAAAAAATATGCTATAAAAGAATGTATACCTATTATTCAAGAAGAAACTAGTTTATTTTTAGAAAATTTTATTAATCAAAAAAAAATAATAGATATTTTAGAAATAGGCACTGCTGTTGGCTATAGTGCGTTAACTATGTGTAATCCTAATAATCAAATTGAAACATTAGAAAGAAAGCATAGTTATTATCTTTTAGCTAAAAAAATATTTTTTAATACACCTTTTAAAGTTAAAGTTATTTGGACAGAAGCTTTAATATTTCAACCTAAAAAACATTATGATTTAATTTTTATCGATGGAGCTAAATCACAATATTGCAAATTATTTGAAAAATATCAAAAATTTATAAAAAATAATGGTTTTATTATTTGTGATAATTTAAATTTTCATAATTTATTCAATAACAAAAATAATTCTAAAAATGTTTGTAAAATTCTTAATAAAATACAAGAATTTAAAATATATTTAAAAAATAATTATTTGTTTAAAACTATATTTATCGATGTAGGAGATGGATTAAGTATTTCTTGTAAAAATTTTTTACCATCTGAATATATATTGGTGAGAAAATAAATTATCCAATATAAAAAAATCACAGATAAAAGAGGTAGGTTAGTTATATTATGAGCCATGATATTAATTCTTATGTAAATAAATATAAAGTTGATAAAAAAAATATTAATAAAGATAAACAAATTTATAAGTTAACTCAAGAGGGCGTAGATAAATTAAAACAAGAGTTAGAACATTTAACTTCCACTAAAAGAAGCGAAAATTTAATTTCTTTAAAAGAAGCTCGTGATCAAGGAGATTTGAGTGAAAATGCTGATTATGCAGCTGCTACTAATGAGCAAATAATAATAGAAACGCGAATTTCTGAAATTAAAAATATTTTAAAAAATATGCAAATAATTGATTATTCTAATCAAAATAAAGGAATCGTTACTATTGGTAATACAGTAGATATTCAGTTTTTAGATAATATGAAAATTTTAAAATTACATTTAGTTGGAATTTTAGAAGTAGATCCTTTAAACAATAAATTTTCTATTGAATCTCCTATTGGACAAAGTTTACAAGGACATAAGGAAGGTGATCAGTTAAGATATAAATCTGAAACTGGCAAAATTATTGATATTAAAATTTTGAAAATAAATTAATTGGATATGGAAAATTATGAAATTAGAAAATTATCTACATTATATACCCAGTTTTTATTATGATTCTGTTTTTGAAATTCCATTCGAAGAATTATTTCAAAAAAATATTAAAGTATTATTATTTGATTTAGGGCGCCTAAGATGCCTAAATATCTTGTGATTTTACCAATCACCAGTGCGATAAACACTGTAAGGCTAAGAACGGTTCTTGAACGGAAACTCTCAAGAATTACAGCAGTTCTTAAAAGCGGGTTGCGACGAAGTAGTTAGTCAAGAAGATACCGCCACCAAATGGTTCTAAGGATAAGCCTGTAATGGCCTAAGAAGATAAGTAGATGTGATATTAAACCTGTCTCGCAAACTACTATAAGCGAGCAGTCTAGAGGCTATCAATATATCTAAATCGCATTGGATAGTTTATCAATTAACAAACCTGGAATCTCACCATTAACAAAATGGTTACTTCGCCTAAGGAATCAAGGTAGATATTTAGCGTAACTGGGAGAATCCTAAAGGTCAGTTATTAAATTAACTAATAATGAGTTTAAAGTCATTAGGCCCAAGGATAAAGCGACTTCTTAGTAGTCGGAGGAGTAAAACTTGATCTGGAATGATAAAGAGAATCGTCCTCCCTGGAACAAGGTTAACGACCTTGATAGGGCGAAAGAAGTCAGTAATTTATTGTTTATTGATAAATTATGGAAAGCCGGATGCTGGGAAACTTGCTTGTCCGGTTTGGATGGGGGCTGTTTGTAATAGCTATCAGAAAAACAAATTCTGAGATCAAAACGCAAATAATCTATCCATATGATAATACTCTTATAGAACCGTTTCAAAAAAAATTAGATAATAAAATTTATAATTTATTAATTAATATTAGTAAACAATTTCAAATAATTATTCTTTCTAATGGGGCGCCAAAGAGGCCTAAATATCGTGTCATTTAACCAATCACCAGTGCGATAAACACTGTAAGGCTAAGAACGGTTCTTGAATGGAAACTCTCAGGAATTACAGCAGTTCTTAAAAGCGGGTTGCGACGAAGTAGTTAGTCAAGAAGATACCGCCACCAAATGGTTCTAAGGATAAGCCTGTAATGGCCTAAGAAGATAAGCAGATGTAATAATGAAACCTACTTCGCAAACTACTGTAATCGAGTAGTCCGGAATCTATCAATATAGCATTAGGATTGGATAGTTTATCAATTAAAACCTGGAATCTCACCATTAATAAAATGGTTACTTCACCTAAGGAATCAAGGTAGATATTTAGCGTAACTTGGAGAATCCTAAAGGTCAGTTATTAAATTAACTAATAATGAGTTTAAAGTCATTA
>NZ_JAOSIM010000035.1 GCF_030586805.1 Candidatus Phytoplasma fabacearum | reverse complement strand
GCTAGGCTCAAGGGAAAAGCGAAACTTAGAGTAGTCGTCGGTTTCATCCTCAAATTGGAATATTTAAGGCTAACCCGACCTAGGCGAAGGGTAATAACCTTTACAAGGCGAAAGAGTTTCAATATCTTTGATATTCTTAAATTTGTCTCGAAAGAAGAAATAGATTAATAAAAATTATATGGAATAAACCAGATAAAAAACTTTTATAATCCTAATTATTTTTCAAAACATAGTGATATAACAAAATATATTAATCACTAATATTTTATTATGAAAAAAATTCACCGAATAAAAAAATTCAGTTCTTACTTAGAAAATTATGACTTAATTATTTAAAAAAATAATTAATATACAAATTCCAAAAAACTAGATTAATTAATTCAAATCGATATTCGCGAACACTTCCATATCATAAGTTATCAAATATTGATAATAATGATTAACAAATCTCATCAAAAAAATAAAATCGCTAAAAAACAATTAAAACTATTTAAAAAGTTATAAATTCTTAGAAGAATTAAAAAATCATAAACTTATTAAGAAAGATAAAAAGAAGAAAATCTGGTCACAAACAAATATCCATCTAAAGAAAATTAATCAAACAACGTAAAAAACTTATTCCGATATCGAGAATAAATAAATTTTGATAAAAAATTAGAAGACTCTCGAGACATCAAAAAAAATAAAAATTAAATTTTGTTAAAAAAATGATCAAATATTAATTTGATCATATAAAACACAAATTCATAACATAATTAATAATATTCTAAAAATTAAATATTTTAAAATGAGAATATCATAAAATAAATTAGTAATAATTTATTTAAGTTAGCAATAACAAAGATATTAGGAGCCGGATGCTTGGAAACTTGCTTGTCCGGTTCTGTGGGGGGCCAATTACGAATATGAAAAAGTTATTATTATGACTTTTTCTAAACCGAATCGATCTATCTCGATATTAACAAAGTTAAAAAAAATAACTCTTTAATGGCGAAAAAAATAGTCAATAAAAATAAAGAAGAAATTTCTAAATTATTAGAATTAAGTTTTTATTTCGCTAATAATAAAGATATAAAATACCAATTAAATAATATAAAATCAGAAATAGAATCTGATAAAGACAATAGTGCTATTTATTTTATTAATAAAGGTGATGATTTTATGTTAGAAGCCGAAACACAACAAAATAATAAAGATTTTATCGTTTCTAATTTAAAATATGATCTCTCTAAAAATAATTTTGAAAAATCTATTGAAAAATATAATGAAATAAAAAATAAATTTCATTTAGTTTTTAGAAAAATTTTGATTCCTGAAAATAATAATTCTAACTATATTACTATTAATGATAATAATATTTTTAATAGTAATTTTCGATATTGGAAAACTATATTAATAATTGTTATAATTACTAATTTTTTAATTATTATGCGTTTTATATATAAATTAATCATATATAAAATAAATAACTATAAACCAAATATTGTTAAATTTCAAATTTAAGTTAAAATAAAATTTTAAATTTAAAAAAAATAAAAGCTGTTTATTATAATAAACAGCTTTTTTATTTATATAATTATTGTTTAGTTAATAATCAAGGATTTTAAGATCATATATCTTTTACAAATTTAATATTAAAATAAATCAGATTAAATTCATTTTAACGGATACTTTTATTTGAACAATTCTTTTTCAACTTCATTTAATATTTTTAATAGGGATAGATTATTTGCGTTTCAATAACAATTATTTGTCATTCAGTTATAGTTATCTATTACAAACAGCCCCCCTCTAAACCGGACAAGCAAGTTTCCAAGCATCCGGCTTGCCATAATTTACCTTCTTTCGAAGACTAACTTTATGTCGCCACTGGTTAGTTGTTTATTCTGATCAATTTTAATCGCTTAAATTCTTTAATATCATATATTAATTAAAGTATTTTTAAAGGTTCAAAAAAACTTTTATTTCTTCGATCCCATTTAATAAACAATAAATTACTGACTTCTTTCGCCCTATCAAGGTTGTTAACCTTTTTCTTGGAAGGACGATTATCTTAATTATTCCAAATTAAGTTTTACTCCTCCGACTACTAAAAAGTCGCTTTTTCCTTGAACCCCCTTAGAAATTTTATCTTCCTAAGTTTAATGTGGTTTTTAGGAATCTCAAATTTTCGTTATAAATACGCCTGATAGTTTTAGGTTCGCTTTTGTGGTGTTTATAGATAAATCAATTCATTATATTTTTTAAAATATTAATACTTCCACAAGACTCCAAGGTTGTTAGTTAGCTATTTGTGATAATTTATAATAACAAGATTTTATTATTATAAAACCCTTGGACTACCGGTATTTACATTAACTTTCCGGGTAGGTTCTGATATTACGAGCATTTTTCGCGATTAGAGCATTTCAGCTTTATCCATTACTATCTTAGTCTTGCGAAATCCTCTTGGATAGTTACTTCTCCTCAACTCGCTTTTATGATCTGCTGTAATCTATCATTCTTTCGTTTGATTGACCGATCATATGACTTAACAAGATTATCATACTTGTTACAATTGGCTAGATTGTTTTATTTATCCGTTTATTTGCGCCCAATCTTTATCAGTAATAATAATTCTACTATAAGCTTCTTTCAAATCATCAATATCAACTGTTTCTTTGCTACCTATAGGAAAATGTTCATTATCAGCTCTTTTTATAGCAAAATTCATAGCAGCAGATTTCATTAAATTTTCTAAAGTACGATTAGTTTTTAAAAAAGAATAATTATATTCATCGAGATAGATTAATTCGGTTTAGAAAAAGTCATAAAATAACTTTTTCATATTCGCAATTAGCCCCCCACAGAACCGGACAAGCAAGTTTCCAAGCATCCGGCGCCTAATATCTGATATCAGATATTGAAACTCTTTCGCCTTGTAAAGGTTATTACCCTTCGCCTAGGTCGGGTTAGCCTTAAATATTCCAAT
>NZ_JAOSIM010000034.1 GCF_030586805.1 Candidatus Phytoplasma fabacearum | reverse complement strand
TACGACTACTAAAAAGATTCTTTATCCTTGACCATCCAGACTTTTATTTCCGGATTAGTAAACTTAATTACTTAGTTTTAGGATTCTCCAAGTTACACTAAATTTCTACCTTAATTCTTTAGGGGAAATGACCATTTTGGATAATGGTAGGATTCCAGGTTTGTTGGGTGATAAACTGCCCAATACCATTCTTTTATATTGGCAGACTCTGGACTATCTGAGTAAAGCAACTTACAAATAGGTTTGTTAATTACATCCATTTTCTTTCTTAGGCCATTGCAGGCTTCTCCATAGAATTATTCGGTGGCGGAATCTTCTTGACTAATTTGCTTTCGTCGCAACCCGCTTTTATGATCTGCTGTAATCTGTCATTCTCTCGTTTGACTGACCGACCGTATCCATTCAGAGTTTATCGCCCCTGGCTATTGGTTAAATAGCACGAAATTTAGGCTTCTTTGGCGCCCAGAAGGATAACATAAAAGTTCAGTTTCTATAGACATAAGAGCTAATTTAATTAAATATTCCACAATTTTTGTTAAAAAAGATTATCTATCAAAAGATACATTCATCAATTGATAAAATAAAATAATGGGAAAAAAATGCTAGCTACAATTACTGTTAAATCTCCACCAAGACGAGTAGATATTTGGGCATAAGGTGATAATTCTAAAGAATCAGAAGCTTCCAAAATAGCCAAATTACCTGCGCCACCAATACTATTAGCACAAAGTCCAGCAGCAATTGAAGCTTGAACAGGATAATAACCCATTTTATTACCGATTATAGCAGATGCTAAAGCAGTAGTAAACACACAAGCAATACAAGTAAATAAAAAAGATAAATTAGAAATTCGGTCAATAATCATTAATATATTAATATTAATACCAACAACTACCAAAATACAAGATGAAAATGATTGAGTAATAAATTTAGATGCTTGATTAATATTTTGAATATAATTTTCTGAAATCAAATCAAAAAACTTAATTAATAATACTAAAATAACTAAAAAAATAATAGTCGGAGGTACATATTTTTCTAAGTTAGAAGATGGCCATAATTTTAATAATAAAGTTCTAAAAATACTACTTAAAGCGTATAAAGCGAAAATAATCAATAACCCCATTTTCATATTTAAAAAACTTAAATCAGAATTATTATCTTTTGATTCGTTTTTAAGAGAATTAAATCGATTACTACTTAATTTATGTATATTGTTTTTATCTAATTCACCTTCTGGGCTGCTATATTCTGAATTACCAAAAAATTTTTTAATTAAACCTCCAAACATAACACTTAAAATTCCGCCAATTAATAAAGAAGTAATAATATGATTTTTAAAGGCATCTTCAAAACGAACTATTCCTTGTGAAAATACTTTTATTAAAGGAATAATACCACACGTTAAACCACCACAAGAAATAGGAACAAAAATAAAAAATATAGCATCTAAAAAACTATTATGATGACTACCAGGAACATTATCGATACCACCAATAGGTTTTAAAAATATTCCTAAAATACCTGTTATTAAACCCGAACATATTAAAGATAAAATAACTAAAAATAAAAATTTAGGTCCATTTTTTTTTAAAATAAATTTATCAATACTTAAAAGGCTTCCGCAAACCAATGAAGCAACGAAAAATTCAGAAAAACCTATATTACTGTTTTTATTAAAAAAAGATATTCTTTCACGAAATGCAGATTGAAATTGCATTAATGATGTTTCTAAATTGCGAGGGAAAAAATTATAATTAAACAAAAAAGCTGGCAATAATAAACAAAAAATTGCTCCTCCGCCCATATCTTTAACAATAGGAATTTTGTTACCTATTACTTTTAATATTTCGGCTAAAATCATAGTAAATAACAAAACTGAAATTAAATTATGCCAAGATGCATTAAATTGTCCTTTATAAGCATCGTAAGATGTCCAAATATGTATTATAGAAATCATTAATAAAACTAATGCAAACCAGATTGAAAAACCTAAAATTTTTAATTTAGGTTTTTTATAAGAATGAAAAGTTGAATCATTAATAGAACTACTTATATTCATATATACAAACTACTTCCTATTTTTATTTGTTATCAAAATCTTTTTAAAATAAAAAATATATGGGAAAGATTGATTAATATTAAATTTATTTTTGTTTATTAAATATATTTAATAAAACATTAGCAAAATCTAAAACTGTCCAAGGTGATTGTGAAGTAACAAATTGACCACTTAAAACTGTCATTTTATCAACACAATACTCTCCTTCTTTAATATAACTCTCATATCCAGGAAAACAAGTAAAAGAATGATTTTTTAATAAATTTAATTTTCCCAAAAAAGCTGGAGCTGCACATATAGCCCCAATAAATTTATTATCATTTGCAAAATTATTAATTAAACTTAAAATATTAAGCAACAAGTCATGTTCTTTTTCTATAACATTTTTAACATATGGACCTCCTGGTATGATTAAAAAATCATATTCATGAGAAATAACATTTTGCGATAAATCAGCTTTAACCATTAAATTTGATGCAGAAACAACATCTAAAGAATTATTAAATGTAATAGTCGTAATATCAAATCCATTATTTTTTAATAAAGCTCTTGTTGCCAAGGCTTCACAATCTTCAAAACCATTTTGCAAAATTAATAATCCTTTCATAAAACAATTCCCCTTATCTTATATCTTTCGCATAATATATATTTTTTAAAAAATTCTGTTTCAAAAGATTTTTTTAAAATTTAATAATTTAAAAACCTCCTTTCAAAACTTTAAATAATAATTAAAATTATTTTTAACTTTAATTTATTTTTATTATATAGATATAGATTATTTGCGTTTCGATCTCAAAATTTGTCTTTCTGATAGCTATTACAAATAGCCCCCATCCAAACCGGACAAGCAAGTTTCCCAGCATCCGGCTTTCCATAATTTATCAATAAACAATAAATTACTGACTTCTTTCGCCCTATCAAGGTCGTTAACCTTGTTCCAG
>NZ_JAOSIM010000033.1 GCF_030586805.1 Candidatus Phytoplasma fabacearum | reverse complement strand
ATTATTTGTAGTAGAGAATTAGCTCAGCTGGGAGAGCATCTGCCTTACAAGCAGGAGGTCGGGGGTTCGATCCCCTCATTCTCTACCAAACCAAAACTTCCAAATTATTATAATTTTTATTTGTGCCTATGTAGCTCAGTTGGTAGAGCATCTGACTGTTAATCAGAATGTCCTAGGTTCGATCCCTAGCATAGGCGCCATTTTAAATTTTTAATATTTTATTTTCAAAAGTAGTTTGTGATATTTTTCGCATTTATTTTAGGAAAAAAAGGGGATTTTCATGACTTTGAAAGTGTTTGAAACTACTTTTGAAAATAATTTACTTATTGTAGAAATTAATAAATTAGCTAAACAAGCTAATAGTTCTGTTTTAGTTCGTTATAAAGATACTGTTTTATTAAGTGTTTTAGTTATTGGTGATAATGAAGTTTGTTTAGATTATTTACCTTTGATGATTTTTTATCAAGAAAAATTTTATGCAGCAGGAAAAATACCCGGAAATTTCTCAAAAAGAGAAGGAAAACCTTCTGATTCAGGAATATTAAATGCTCGTTTGATAGATAGAACATTAAGACCTTTATTTAAAAAAAATTTTAATAAAGAAATTCAAATTGTAAATACTATTTTAAGTAATGATGATAGTTGTAATAATGAAATTTTTGCAATTTTAGGCAGTTCTTTAGCTGCATTGATTTCTAATGCTCCTTTTTATAAAGCTGTTTCAGCTGTTTGTGTGGGCCGAGTTAACAATCAATTTATTATTAACCCTGATCCTCAACAAAAGAATATTTCTGATTTATGGTTGGTTTTAAGCGGAACTAAAGAAAAATTAAATATGATAGAGGTTAGTTCTAAAGAAATTTCAGAAAAAGATTTAATATCAGCTATGTTATTTGGTCATAATTTTATTAAACAATTATGTATTTTTCAGGAAGAAATTAAAAATAATTTAAATATCATTAAAAATATTGATTTGAAAAATAATTGTGAAATTGATTTGTATGTTAAATTCAAATTTAAGTATTTTGAAATTGTAAAAATCACTTTACAAAAAGAAATCGATAATAAATTTATTAAAAAAAATTTTTCGGATACAATTAATAATCTTAAAAATTTTATTTTGGAAAAATATATAAAAGATAAAGACTTTGCGATTAGTGATGATATATCGAATAATTTTATGTTTAGTTGCGAAAATCAATATAAACTAGAAAAAATAAAAGAACAATTTACATATATGTTTAATGATTTATTAACTGATATAGTGAGAGAAATGGTTTTAAAAGATAAACGAAGAATTGATGGTCGAACTTTAAATGAAATTCGTTCTATTAAAACTGAAGTAGGTATTTTACCACGCACTCATGGATCAGCTATTTTTTCTCGTGGTGAAACTCAAAGTTTAGCGGTTGTGACTATTGGCGCTTTAAGCGAATGTAAACTGATAGATGATCTTAGTGAAGAAGATAAAGAATCTTTTATTGTTCATTATAATTCTCCGCCTTTTGCTGTAGGTTCTATAGGTAAATATATGATGCCTTCTAGAAGAGAAATAGGTCATGGTATGTTAACTAAAAAAGCTTTATTTCATGTTCTTCCTATGGAACAAGATTTTCCTTATACTATTAGGGTAGTATCGGAAATTTTAGAATCTAATGGTTCATCTTCACAAGCAACTATTTGTGCTGCTTCTATGGCTTTGATGGATGCAGGGGTTCCTTTATTAAGTCCTGTAGCGGGTTTAGCAATGGGATTATTTTTTGCTAGTGAAAATGATTATGCTATTTTAAGTGATATTCAAGGATTAGAAGATCAAAAAGGTGATATGGATTTTAAAATTGCGGGTACTTTTAAAGGTATTACAGCTGCACAAATGGATATTAAAATAGAAGGTATTAGTTTTGATATTTTGCGAGAAGTTTTAGAAAAAGCTCGTTTGGGTAGAATAGAAATTTTAAATAAAATGAATATGACTATCAAAAAGCATCGGGAACATATGTCTATTTATGTACCTAAAGTTAAAATGATTACTATTCCTGTGGATAAAATTCGCGATATCATTGGCGCTGGTGGCAAAATTATTAATCAAATTATTGATACTTATGATAATGTTAAAATTGATATTCAACAAAATGGTAATATATTTATTATGCATAATAATGAAAGTATTGTTAATCAAGTATCTAATTATATTTTAAATTTAGTAGATGAAATAAAAATAGGTAAAGTTTATGAAGTCACTGTTATGAAAATTTTATATGATAAAAAAAATGGTCATTCTTTTGCTGCTATAGTTCAGATTTTTCCTGGAATTGAAGGTTTTATTCATATTAGCAAATTATCAAATATTAAAGTTGAATGTGTAGAAGATGTTCTTTCGGTAGGGCAAAAAGTTTTAGCTAAATGCGTTTTCATAAATGAAAAAGGTAAAATTGATTTATCTTTAGTTTGGGAAAAATAATTATTTAAATTAATTAATTATAATTTTAAAAAAATTTGTTAAAATAATCGATGGTAAGAGTAATGGAAGGTGATCGAAGTTAGATTTTTTTGAAATTGAAAGATTTCTAATTTAGGAAAGTCCATGTTAGCACATAGGGCGCCAAAGAGGCCTAAATATCCTGTGATTTTACCAATCACTAGTGCGATAAACACTGCAAGGATAAGAACGGTTCTTGAAAGGAAACTTTCAGGAATTACAGCAGTTCTTAAAAGCGGATTGCGACGAAGTAGTTAGTCAAGACGATACCGCCACCGAATGGTTCTAAGGATAAGCCTGTAATGGGCCTAAGAAGACAAAAGAAGATGTAATTAACAAACCTGTTTCGTAAACTACTATAAGCAAGCAGTCCAGAATCTATCCAATATAGTATGTGGATTGGATAGTTTATCAATTAATAAACCTGGAATCTCACCATTTATAGAAATGGTTACTTCTCCTAAGGAACCAAGGTAGATATTTAGAGTAACTTGGAGAATCCTAAAACTAAGTAATTAAATTTACAAATCAGGATCTAAAAGCCCTGATAGTCAAGGATAAAGAATCTTCTTAGTAGTCGTAAGAGTAAACCTAGTTTTGGAATAAGCTAGCTAATCGTCTTACCAAGAAGAGAGGTAATAACTCTCATAGGGCGAAAGAAGAAAGTAATTTATTGTTTA
>NZ_JAOSIM010000032.1 GCF_030586805.1 Candidatus Phytoplasma fabacearum | reverse complement strand
GCTTTTGCTGTTATCAACTCTTCTTTCGAACTAGTTGATCAAGCCCACCTTGCAGTGTTTACGTGACCTCTAGAGATTATCACTCTAGGCTATGCGTTAAATAGCGGAATTATGAGCATCTTTTGCGCCCAATTCTATCTAAAGCTTCATTAATTACTTCATATAAAAAATTTTTTGCTTCCAAACTATATGGATTTTTAAGTTTTTTATCCATTAAAAATTCTAAAAATTTTCTACGTTCTAATTTATTACCCGGTTTAACTTCAATAGAATAAGAAAAACGTGATTTTATAGCATCATCGATTTGTGAAAAATTATTAGTTGCTCCTAAAATAAAAATAGGATGTTCCGGGTCATTTTCATTTGAAGTCAGTTCTGTTTTAAATTGATTAACAATGTTCATAATTTCTGAATCGCCTTCTAAATTGTTTAACTTACGAAAAATAGTTTCACATTCATCTACAAAAATAATTGCCCCTTTAGATTTTTTAGATATTTTACGAACATCATTAAATAAATTTCTAATCATTTGCACCGCTTGTCCTCTATATTTTTTAGAAAAAATAGAAGCGCTAAGTTCAAAAAAGGGTAATTGAGTTTCTTTAGCTATAGCTCTAGCAAAAGTAGTTTTTCCTGTTCCAGGTACACCATATAATAAAATACCTGAGGGAGGTTCAACTTGGCCAATATTTTGAAATTTTTCTGGTTTTTTTATATACAATATAAACGAATTAGCTATCGTTTTTTCTTCTTCAAAACCAGATAAAGTTTCAAAATCAAGAAAATTATCACTATTGGTAGGATAAAAAGATTCTGATATATCAAAACTATTAGTTAAATTAAATAAATTTGATTCGTTTTTTCTATATACATCCGATTTTAAATTCATCAAATCCTTATTATTTTTAAAATTCAACATTAAAGACCATAAGATACATAATAATAACAATACATCCATAATTAACCTAAAAATTATAAAAAATAAGGCTGTTTTTTTGTGTTTCAATGAGCACTCCTTTTTAAAACATTAAAATAAATAATAAAATTTATCTTTATATTGATAATGAAATAAATTATTTTAATACAAATATAAAAATTGTTAAAATAATTAAATATTTTTTTAGCAAAAATTTTCAATAATTATAATATACTAAATTAGATATCTAAAATAAATTTAACTTATATAAATAGACGCCAAAGAGGACTAAATATCCTATGATTTTACCAATCACCAGTGCGATAAACACTGCAAGGCTAAGAGCGGTTTTCGAAAGGAAAATCTCTCTCAGAAATTATAGCAAGTTTAACGAGTGTCGATAAAGTAGCTAGTTTTACCACCAAAAAAATCTAAGGACTAGCCCTCTGAAATAACCCAAAAGGCAAGGTAAAGATTATATTAAGGAAAAGACCTATCTCGTAATTAATATACGCGATTAATCCAAAAACTATCGATATAGATTAAACATATTGGATAGTTTATTAATAAAAAAACCTGGAATCTCACCATTTATAAAATGGTCACTTCTTCCTAAGAAACCAAGGTTGATATTTAGCATAACCGGAGAACCCTTAAGTCAGATTATTAAATCAACGAATAATAAGATCAAAGTTATTAGGTCTAAGATTATAAAAAATAAATATCAAATTTTATAAATTAGGTTTATATAAAGACTTTTTATCAAAAACAGCTAAAGTTTCTGAAAAACTACCTGCAGAAGTTTTAGCTAATGTTTCCCCTAAAGAAGTCAATTTTGCATCTATATTATCTAAATGCCATAACAAAAATGCTTCTCCTGTTTGAGGAATTTTTAAAGCACCATATTCTAATAAACCATGATGAGAAATTAATAAATGTTTTAATAATAATATTTCTTCTGTATCCTGAATATTTAATAAAACAGCTTCCTCGTGAACATAATTAACAGCTAAAACTAAATGACCTAATAAAATCCCTTCTTTAGTATATTCTTTTTGTGAAAAATTAAATTCTTTAACTTTAAACATATCGTGTAAAATAATACCTGAGTATAACAAATCTAAATTTAAAAAATTATATCTTTCGACTAAATTTAAAGTGATTTGCAACATATTAGTAGTATGATAAGCTAAGCCTCCATAATAATTATGATGCATCTTAAAAGCAGCTGGCGAAATCAAAAAAGGCAATTTATATTTATTGTATAACATAGTTGTAATTTTTTTTAAATTATAATTTTTAATTTCGTTAATATATTTATTAATTAAAAAATCAGCTTTTCCAAAAGATAAAGGCGCGCATACAAAAAAAATAGAATAACATTGATAAATTTCTTCTAAATTTAAAATATTTTCGATTAAATTCGCATTTTGACAAATTAAATAATATTTATTATTTCTTAAATCTCTAATTACTTCAAAAATATAAATTTTTTCAATTATGAACATTAAATTTATATTTTCTATTTTAATATTTATAACTTCCTTTTCTGTTAATAAAATATCTACATTATAAAAGTTATCTCCTTTATTAATATTATGAATTTTTCCTAAAATTTGATATTTTTTGCCTATCTCAGCATTCTTTAAAATTTGTAATTGGTTTTTATAAATCATACTTTTTAAACTCATTTTTTATTTTCTTAATAATTTTAATGTAAAAAAAATTTGAAATATTTTTATTTGAAAAATAAATACAAATAATTTAAAACAAACCTGTCTTTAAAAATTTTTTTTGTAAATTTTCCAATTCAAATTTATTTAAATTAGTTAATAAAGGATATTTTTGTTTTAATATTGCTACTAATTTAATAATTTTGATCCTTTGATGATAAGGAAAAGAAAAATCATAAATTACTTGATTATTTACATAAACAGCAATTACGAAAAAAAAATCTGGATCAATAATTTCTAATTTATATTCAATAAAAAATAATATTCCAGAAATTAAACTTTTTAAATAATAAATAATATGGATAGATTATTTGCGTTTCGATCTCAGAATTTATCTTTCTGATAGCTATTACAAATAGCCTCCATCTAAACCGGACAGGCAAGTTTCCAAGCATCCGGCTTGCCATAATTTACCTTCTTTCGAAGACTAACTTTATGTCACCACTGATTAGTTGTTAATTCTGATCATATAAGTTCTATGATGATAATCATCATGCTTGCATAATACTTACCTAACTGGTTATGGTTAATATTGCTTTTTAATTTATTCATGGTGGTATTTTTAAATTTTTGGGATTTTGATACCGTCT
>NZ_JAOSIM010000031.1 GCF_030586805.1 Candidatus Phytoplasma fabacearum | reverse complement strand
AATTTGGAAATTTGAATATACCACTATTATATAACTTTAAGAAAGAAATGTTTAAACAAAATAATGATGAAATAAATTTTTATCATTATTTATTGATAATCGGTTGATAGAATTGAGCATATTTTTTATTTTTTTGTTGTTCTATGAAATGTTGTTGAAAAAGAGCGTAACTGGAATTTTTTTGTTTTAATTGTTCATCCTGATGTTTTTTTACAAAATAAGCGGGAGTAAAAATGATCATGATTCCGATGATTAGAAAAATAATTTCTTTTATTAATTGTTTTAAATTTTCATATTATATTCAGACTCCTTTGTTTTTTAGTTAATAAATAAATTCATTTTTTATTAACAGAAATAAAAAAAGACTCTCGTTTTGATAGTCTTTATGATTTAATGAACAAATTTAATTTATTTAATTTCTACGAGAATTATTTGAACGATTTAAATGTTGTGGCGGCATAGCGTTATTTAAAATTATTTGTTGATTGGCAATCCTTTGGCTTAATTGTATATTTTGTGCCATTAAATTATTAATAAATTCTTCAGAAGCATTATTTGCTCTAGTCTGAAAAATTTGTTGTACCAATTGAGCTTGTTGTAAACTCAAAATTTAGTAAAATATTTGTTTGTATTTCAAAAAATCTGACTGATTATTATTTATATTATGAATACGGATAGATTAATTGCGTTTTATTCAGCGATTTATCTTTGCTGTTTTATTTACAATTAGCCCCCGTCCAAACCGGACAAGCAAGTTTCCCAGCATCCGGATTTTCATAATTCACTCTCTTTCGAGAACTAATTTCCTCTCGCGGTTGATTAGTTATTTATTCTTATTGTTCTTATTCGCACTGCACCCTGTTTACTACACAACGTTTTTTGAAGTAATTAATAATAAAGATACGAATTATTGGTTACTTTTATTTGTTTTTGGCTCTTTTCAAATGAATTAAATTTGTTGAATTTCTTTAATTTGGAACAATTTTTTACATTTGAAAAAGTTTAAAAAAAATAACCCCTCACTATATATTTAGATACAAAATTAAAAAAAACGGCGAACAAAATGAAAAAAAATTTTTTTTATTTTTTTTTGAGTTAAAATATGAACAAGTAAAAAAATAAAGAGGTTACAAAAAAATGGCGAATCGCAGAGAAATTGAATTACTCCAATATGCTTTAATTGATAACCTCCCGCTTTTAAAAAAAAATATTCTGTCCTTGGTTCAATTTTATCGAAAATATTTTACCGTTTGTAAAATTTTAAAATTATTAAAAATTGACCGTAATAATTATTATTATTGGCGAAAAGTACATGATAAAAATTATTTAAAAAAAATGGAAAAAAGAAAAATCATTAAAAAAATTGGTTTTCTTTGTCAAAAATACCATTTTGCTTTTGGATATCGCAAAATTACTTTTCTTTATCAAAAAATATATCAAGTCTCTATCAATAAAAAAATAGTTTTAAAAATCATGCAGCAAAATAATTGGTTAAAAAAATGGAATATTCCGAATTTGAAAAACCATTATTGGAAAAAATTTCAACAAACTAAAAAAAATCTGATCCAAAAAGATTTTCGTTCTCATGAACCTTTAACGAAATTATATACTGATTTAACTTGTTTTACAACCAATAAAGGTTATTTTTGGTTGTCAACCATTATCAATGGTTATAATAATAAAATCATTGCTTCTGCTTTAGGAAAACAAGGTAACCTCCAATTAGTAAAAAAACCTTCCGTCAAATTCCTAAATTAAAAAAACCTTGTTTTATTCATTCTGATCAAGGAAAAGTTTACCAAAGTATTAGTGGATAGAGACGAATTAAAAATAATTCGAACCTATCAAACAATCGTCCGAGGAATTATCCAATACTTTTGTTTAGCTAACAATCTAACTGTTTTAACCCATTTAAATTATCTAGCGGAATATAGCTGTTTGAAAACGCTGGCAAGGAAACGAAAACGTCAATTGCCAAAGTTCGAAAGAAAGGTAAAATTGGTTCAACTTGGGAGATTTCTTATCTTAATAAAAGGGAAACCCAATACGAACCATGGAATGTTTACTCTTGGGACAAAATTAAAAAAATGCGTAACTATAAGGGAAACCCGGACATTACCATAAATAGATTTATATTCCAAGGTCGTACCCATCTAACTGACCGTCTAAAAGCGGAACATTGTGAGAATTGCGATAAAACATCCCAACTTCAAATTCATCACATTGGGACAATTCGCAATGCACATTACCAAAGTATCATGAATAAAAGAACAAAGGTATTGTGTAAAGATTGTCATCGTAAGATAACCAATCAGCAAATACATGATATCAGAAAGAATAAGAACAATAAGAATAAATAACTAATCAACCGCGAGGAGAAATTAGTTCTCGAAAGAGAGTGAATTATGGAAAGCCGGATGCTGGGAAACTTGCTTGTCCGGTTTGGACGGGGGCTGATTGTAAATAAAACAGCAAGAACGAATCGCTGAATAAAACGCAATTAATCTATTCGTATTGATAACTAGTTGTAACAAAATAAGGGTTAAAAGTGGGGCATCGACAGATACCTCAATTTTAATCAAAATTTCCAAACAAAATACCTCGTTATGATTATGATTATATTTATTTATTGAAATTAAAAGAGATTTCGCGATAGTCCAAAAGATAAAAACCCCAATTTACGAAATGGCTAGAAAAAAGATTTGAAATTAATGATTATTAAAGACAAATTAAAAATTATTTCGATTTATAAAAGAAAATAGTTCTTATCTCACATGGATTAATCGAAAGAAAAGAATTAGAAATAATTTAGACCTATAAAATTATTTGTAAAGGAATTATTCGCTATTATTAAAGACAAATTAAAAATTATTTCGATTTATAAAAGAATTGATGATATTCGACAGTATAAGAAAAAGAATAATAAAAATAAACAATTAATTATTGATTACATGAAGTTAATATTTAATAAATAATAAAATATAATTAAAGGGTTGAAATTAGTTTAGGATTTTTTATTGTTTGTTATTAATGTGATTTAAAGCGTTCAATTAATAAAGAGTAAAATAAAATATTTATTACACATAAAATAATTATGAAGTAAATTTTACATAATAATTTCCATGTTTTATTATTAATTAAACTAAAATTTTTTAAATATTGTTTTATTAAACTAATGAATTTATTAGAGAACATTAGTTTTTTTTGTTTAGGTATTTTATTAATTTTATTATATAAATATTTTTTTTGTTCAAAATTAATTTCTTCATTTTCAGTTAAAGTCACGATAGTTTGTTCTCGGTCTGAGATTATTTTGTTTTTAGCAGTTTCTAGAGCATTTTTAGCAGTTTCTAGATCAGTTTTATCTTGATTTAATTGTGTAATAGTGTTTTCTTGAGTTTTAATAGTTTGTTCTTTATCTCTAATAGTTTGTTCTCGGTCTGAGATTATTTTGTTTTTAGCAGTTTCTAGAGCATTTTTAGCAGTTTCTAGATCAGTTTTATCTTGATTTAATTGTGTAATAGTGTTTTCTTG
>NZ_JAOSIM010000030.1 GCF_030586805.1 Candidatus Phytoplasma fabacearum | reverse complement strand
ATCAAGATCGTTACCAAAAATTCAACAAAATTAAATTTAATTTTGTTGAAAATTACAAAAAAACAATAGAAAACCAAAAACATAAGTTAAAAGTAGAATTGCATTCTTTTTATGAATTAATTTAAAGAAATAGCTATTTTCATAGCATTAGTAATATTATCTGCATACATAATTACTTTACCTCGGATATTTTACGAGCTGCTCTTCCGATAATTTGAATTAAACTGCTTTCATTTCGTAAAAATCCAGCTTTATCAGCATCTAGAATAATCATTAAAGAAACCTCAGGTAAATCTAAACCTTCTCGTAATAAATTTACTCCGATTACACAATCATAAATACCCATACGTAATTTTTGTAAAATTTGTAAACGTTGTAAAGCTGGGATTTTGCTATGTAAAAAAGTAACTTTAATACCCATTTTTTTATACACCACCTATTCCGAAAATACAAGATACTGACGATACTACAATAACATCGTCATGATTAATTAAAGAGTTAATAGCGTTATGACGTAACTCTACTATTTCTTCGTTAATAATTTTTTCTTTTTCAATATAAAGATCACGAGATACAATATATGATTCTGGTTGATAATAATCATAATAAGAAATAAAATATTCAACTTTATTATCAGGAAATATTTCTTTTAGTTCATTAAAAATTTGTCCCGCTAAAGTTTTATTATGCGCAATAATTAAAGTTTTTTTATTATTTGTTCGCCGTTTTTTCATTTTGATTAAAAACAAACAAAAATAACCAATATATTTGTATCTTTATTAGTTAATTACTTCAAAAACGTTATGTAGAAAAAAGGATGAAGCGCGGCTTTTGTTTATAATTCTGATTTTGAATTAACTGATTTTCGTCTTCACTTTAATCCTGTTCAAACAACTTTATCACTTTCTCAAGATAAATATAACTACAATAAAATCAAAAAAGCTGAATATAATAAAAGAACAACCATCCTTGAATGGTAATAAAATTTAACAATTTCCAATATATTAAATTTTAAGAAATAAAAACAAAAGGAAATTAAATTAATGTTTAAATTAGTTTTATTTATTAGTTTAGGATTTTTTTTAATTATTCATAATTATCAAGTGATGGCTATGGAAGATTTATTTCATGAAGAAATTCAAGAAATTACAGAAACAGATTTAGAAGAAAATGAAGAAATAATAAATAATATAAATAAAATAAATATTATGACTAAACAAAAATTTGTGTCTTTTCATGAAATAGGGCATGCTGTAATTGCTTTCGAATTAAGCAAAAGAAGTAAAGAGTATCCAGGACTAATAAAACTTAAAAAAATAAAATTAAAACAAGATGATGAAAAAATTGATGGTAGCACCGATTTTTCTTTCGATAGAAACAATTTGTTTGGACATTTATTTGCATTATCTGTTTATTATGGAGGTTTAGAAGCGGAAAAAATAATTACAACATCTATAGAAGAAATTAAAAGTAGAGGTCAACATGATGAAAAAGATATCGAAAAAACAGCTCAATATATCATAGAAAGAGGATGGTTTTTAGGAGATTTATATTTATCAACTGATTCTTTAGAAATAAGAAAAGATAAAATAAAAAATATTGCTCAAACAAAAACAAAAGAAATAATTCAACAATATCAAGAATTTTTATCTCCCCTTGCTGATGAATTATTAAAAAGAGAAGTTATTGAAATTAAAGAATTTCAAAAATTACTAAAAGATTTAATTGTTCAAAAAAAACTTTCTCAAAAACCAAAAAAACCAGAAATAATTGAACAATCAAATTATAATCATACAAAATCTAAATGTGATTGTGTTATTTTATAAAAAATAGCTAACAAAAAATAAATCGAATTGAGGTGTTCCAAAACTTTAAACACTTTTTACTTTTTAAAAAAACTTGAAGACTAACTATTAAGTTAGTCTTTTTTGTGTAAAAAATTAAAAAATAATTTCCTGTTTTTTCTAAAAATTTTTTTAGAAAAGAATGTAATGTTAAGGCAAAAAATTATTTAAAGAATTTTTAAAAAATAAAAATAATTTAATAATAAGAAATCTTTATCTTTAGTAAAAAATTAGTTTGTCAATTTTAATATTATTCTCGTGTTTTAACTAAAGAAGATGGTTTGGCGGTGCTTAATCAGAGCTCTCAATTTAGGTTATAATTTTACTATCCATGCTACTTTCGCCATCAAATTTGAAATCAGAGAACTAATCGAAAAAAGTCATTCACTTTAAATCAAATAAATTTAATTCCGATAATTATGATATTATTTTTGAATAAGAATATTCAATTTCACGACTTCTCAAATATAAATCAAAATCTACGGATAAATAATTTTTTTGTAATAAAATTTCACATAATTTAAGAAATTTTTTAAATAAATCTATATAACAAGAGAATTAATAATAAATCACAAACAACCAAAATCCAAATCAAATTAGAATATTTTTTTTATTAAGCATTTTAAAAACACTGAGAGGAAGATGAAGAAGTTTAAATTTGATTTTGAGAAGATAATTTTTTTAATAAATTAGTAAAAAGAATAAATTCTTGAAGATTTAAATAACGAAGGATAAACAAACAAAACACAAAAGAACCAAATTTAGATAAGAAACTAGTCAACCAAATATCCAATTAATAATCCATTTAAGAAACATTTCAAAGTTAAAAAATAAGCAAAAAATTTTAATTGTAGATAAATTACTTTGAAAAACAGTATTTAACTAAGTAATAGGAATAGTAATATTATGGATATTTTGAATCATATTAAAATGATAATAAACAAAATTGAAAATAGCTATTAAAAATGTTACAACAAAAACAAATTTCATTATAAACCTCATTGTAGTTTTTAAATATCTGATTAATTTTTGTATTCAGGTATTTTTTTTATTTATACAGTTTATCAAAAAAATAAAATGCCCTAATCATAAAAATTTTGTTAAAAATTATTAGAACATATATTTTTTTACTATAATAAAAATTTGTTTTTGATATTTTTGTTTCTTATATTAAAGATAAAAAAACCAAAATAATAATTTTTAGAAATAAAAATCAATAAAATAAATCATTTCTTCAATAAAAAATCCGTATTTAAATTCAATTATTAGATAAATTCATTTTTATTAACAGAAATAAAAAAGACTCTCGTTTTGAGAGTCTTTATGATTTAATGAACAAATTTAATTTATTTAATTTCTACGAGAATTATTTGAACGATTTGAACGATTTAAATGTTGTGGTGGCATAGCGTTATTTAAAATTATTTGTTGATTGGAAATCCTTTGGCTTAATTGTATATTTTGTGCCATTAAATTATTAATAAATTCTTCAGAAGCATTATTTGCTCTAGCCTGAAAAATTTGTTGTACCAATTGAGCTTGTTGTAAATTCAAATTTAGTAAAATATTTGCTTGTATTTCAAAATCTGACTGATTATTATTTATATTATGAATACGGATAGATTAATTGCGTTTTATTCAGCGATTTATCTTTGCTGTTTTATTTACAATCAGCCCCCGTCCAAACCGGACAAGCAAGTTTCCCAGCATCCGGCTTTCCATAATTTACTCTCTTTCGA
>NZ_JAOSIM010000003.1 GCF_030586805.1 Candidatus Phytoplasma fabacearum | reverse complement strand
ATTACCAAAGTATCATGAATAAAAGAACAAAGGTATTGTGTAAAGATTGTCATCGGAAGATAACCAATCAACAAATACATGATATCAGAAAGAATAAGAACAATAAGAATAAATAACTAATCAACCGTGAGGAGAAATTGGTTCTCGAAAGAGAGTAAATTATGGAAATCCGGATGCTGGGAAACTTGCTTGTCCGGTTTGGACGGGGGCTGATTGTAAATAAAACAACAAAGATAAACCGCTGAATAAAACGCAATTAATCTATTCGTATTATTTTATAGTTAATTTTCATACAAAAATTTTTATTAATAAATTATAACGATTTAAAATTATTTAATTTTATAAAAAATATTATGGTTTTAAATCATTAATAATAATTGATGAATTATTTGTGAAAATGGATTAATTATTATTAAAATTGTAAAAATAGATAAGAATAAAATCGAATCAAAACGATCTAATAAACCTCCATGTTCTGGAATTATTGTGCCAAAATCTTTAATTTTTAAATTTCTTTTAAATTTTGAAACTATAAGATCTCCTATTTGGGCTATTATACTATTTATTATGTTTAATATAAAGAAAATAATATAAAATGATGTTTTTTTTGGATTATTAAAAATAATGTTAATAATTATAATAGTACATAATATTCCGAAACAAAATCCTTCTTTAGTTTTTTTTGGGCTAATATTAGGACATAAAAGTTTTTTACCCCAAAAATAACCTCCTAAAAAGGCAAAAATATCGCTTGAAATAGCAATAATAAATAAATATAACATTATTCTTTTTTTAATCAAAAACAAACTGAATATAGAAATACTACCTAATAAAATATATATAAAAATAGCTATATGTTTAAATAATTTGTTGCAAAATGAATAATTATTATTTGTATTATTGTATGATGAAATAAAATTATACAATAAAGTAATAATGTATAAAAATGTAGTTATCATAACAATCCGGTTATTATTAAATATAAAATAATATAATCCTTGTATTATAATGAGTTGCTGAAATGCGAAACTTAATTGATTTATTTTTAAATTTTTTTTATTTATAAAATAAATATATAAAATAAAAATAATTGTTAAAAATATAAACAATATGATTGAATGATTATTTATTAAATTTATTTTTTCTAATAAAAAAAATTTTTTTATATAGGTGTGTAAGTTAGAATTATTTGTTATTTTAATAATTTGATTATTGTATAAATTATTTAAAATTATTTTTATTAAATAAAAACCATAAGCAATATTAAATATATAAAAAGGTAATATATTCAAAATATTTTGTTTATTCTGATTATGAGATATTATTTCGTTTGTTGAATTTTTTGGGCTTTTCAACTGTTGAATGACTTCTCGAAAAGATAAATATATAAAAGATATAAGTAGCAAAACGCAATTATAAAATAAAAGATTAGTATTATGTTGTTTATCTATGTATGTTAAAATGCTTAACCATATAAAGGTTATTAAGAGCATATTAATTCCCATATATATTTTTTTTTTATTAATTTTCATATAAAGTGGATTTATAAATATTTATATTAATATTTTAATAATTCTTTATTTTTTTGATTAGTTAATTCGTCTATAGATTGAATAAATTTATCATGAATTGTTTGTAATTGTTTAAGTATTTGTGTTTCTAAGTCTTGGTTAACTTTTATTTTTTTAATTTGGTCTTTACTTTGTCTTCTGATATTTCTGATACCGATTTTAGCTTCTTCTGCAGTTTTTTTAATTTTTTGAGTTAATTGAATACGTTGTTCTTCAGAAGGTTTTGGAAAAATTAATTTGATAATATTGTTTTCAGTTTTTGGATTAATACCTATGTTTAATTTTAAAATAGCTGTTTTAATACTTTCTGTTAAATTGTTATCAAATGGTTTTATATGTAATTGATTACCTTCGGACACATAAATAGAACTAAAATGCCTTAAAGGTTGCATTTGGTTATAATAATTGATATATACTTGATCTAATATTTGTGGATTAGCTATTCCTGTTCTTATATATTTGAATTTGTCATTCATGATTTTAATTTGAGATTGCATTTTGTCATTCATTTCATTTAGTATAATTTCCATTTGATTATTATAATCTTGCATTTTAATTCTCCTTAGAAGTAATTAAGGTTCCTATTTTTTCTTCTAAAATTACTTTTTTAATATTACCTTTTTGATTCATATCAAAAACTATAATATCTATTTGATTTTCCCAACATAAAGAAACAGCGGTAATATCCATAACATTTAATCTTTTGGATATAATTTCTTTATGTTCTATTTTTTCTAAAAAAATTGCTTTTTGATTTTGTTTGGGATCAGAATTATACACACCTTTCACATTATTTTTGGCCATTAAAATTATGTTAATACTTAATTCAGCAGCTCTTAGAGCGGCTGCAGTGTCTGTAGAAAAAAAAGGTACTCCAATACCTCCACTTAAAATGATAACACGTTTTTTGTTTAAATGATGATCGGCTCTTTTTTTGATATAAGGTTCAGCCACTGCAAGTACTTGAAAAGATGTCATTACACGAGTTTCAACGTTCAAATTTTCTAAAGCATCTTGCAAAGCTAAAGCATTTACGATAGTTCCTAACATTCCCATATAATCTGATTGATCTCTTTTCATTCCAAGAGTTTGTCCGGTAATCCCTCGCCAAATATTACCTGCTCCGATAATGATAACAATTTGTACACCTAAATCTTTAATTTCTTTAATTTCCTTAGCAATTTCTTTTACTTTTTGTGGATCAATAGTTACTTTTTCCCCTTTTAACGCTTCTCCACTTAATTTTAAAAGAATCTTGCTTAACATTAATATCTCCCGTTTAACTAAAATTATATATTGTTTTAAATTAATAAATTTTTTTAAATATTTTAAATTTTTAAATTCATTGTTTAATATTTTTGATTTTAAAATATGCTTAATTTATTTGATATTATTTTTTATTAAAAAAATTATTTAAAGATATATTTTTTAATCATTTAAAGCGAAACGATAAAACGTAATAATATCTGTCTTATGTTTTTTTAAATATTCTTGAACTTTAATTTTAGAATTATTATACATATTTTGTTGCAGTAAAATATCTTTGGATTGAGGGTTTGATTCTGTAATGTGAATAGGTAAATGTTTTTCAACAATTTGACAAGGTTGAGTTATATGTATTAAGGTTGAAATTTTTCCATTTTTATGTATATAAAAACCAAAACTTTCTTCGTTTTGTTTATAAATAATTTGTATTCGTTTTAATCTGATTTGTTCTTGAAAAATAGTCATCTTTTGGCTTATTATTTGTTTTACTGTTTTTCCTTGATAATTATAATTTAAGAAATCATTTAATTGCTGAATATTACTAGGAGCTTGTAACAAAATTTCTTCTATTTTTTTTATTAATTCTATAAATTTTATATTTTTGGCTGCAAAATCTGTTTTTATGTTTATTTCGAAAATTACAGCTTTGTTTTTTTTAAAAGCTACATGAGTCGTGCCTTCTGTCAAATTTTCTTCAAAAGTTTCCGGATATTCTATATATTTTTCTTGATTTAATAATTCAATAGCTTCTTCTATATTTCCTTTAGTTTTTGTTAAAGCTTTTGCGCAATCCAGTATACTAAAATTAGTAATTTCTCTTAATTTTTTAACTTTTTCTATCATTTCAGGTTTCATATTTTTAATTAAACTCTTTTATTTAATTTTTACTATATTATAATTTTTAAAAAATGTGAAAAAAAATTTAATTTTTTTCGTTTTTTAAATTAGTGTTAAGGATATTATTTTATCAATTTATAAAATTATTTTTCTTGGTTAGAAATATTTTTTTCTGATTCATTTGTTTTATCGTTAGATTTCATACCTTCTAAAGCAGCATTAGCTAAAATAGAAGTTATTAATTTAACTCCTTTGATAGCATCATTATTCGCAGGAATAACATAATCTACTAAATCTGGATCACAATTACTATCTATAATGCCGAAAATAGTAATATTTAATTTTCTTGCTTCTGCAATAGCTATAGAATCTTTTTGTGTATCTATAATAATAATAGCTTGAGGTAGTTTAGTCATATTTTTAATACCACCCAAAATTTTCTCTAATTTATTTCTTTTTTGGGTTAATTTTGCTATTTCTTTTTTAGTTAAATGATTCCATAGCCCTTCTTCTTCTTCTTTATAGAGATTTATTAAATAGTTAATTCTTTGGGTGATAGTGCTAAAATTAGTAAAAATTCCCCCTAACCAACGTTGATTAATATAATATTGTTGTGATCTTTGAGCTTCTGTTTTTATAATATCTTGTATTTGTTTTTTTGTCCCTAAAAAAAGAATTTTTCCTCCTGAAGCAACTATTTCTACAATCTTTTTATAAGCAATATCTATATGTTCTACAGTTTTTTTTAAATTTATGATATGAATTTTATTTCTTACCGTAGGAACTCCATCATTTTTTAAGCAAAAAAGATATTGTTTGGCTTTATAATGTGTTTTTTTTGCTGAATGTCCAAAATGTATTCCGGCTTCTAATAATTGTTTAATATTTGTTACACTACCCATATTTTTTGTTTTGTGTGACTCCTTTTTTAACTTTGAAGTTTTTTTAATTTATTAAAATTTTATATTAGAAAGGGTATTATTTTATTTGGTTTTGGCCCCTAATTTCCAATCGTATCTTTTTTTTATTAACCTTAACATTTTAACATATTTTATATTTTTTGACAATTATTTTAATTAAAATTTTTTAGTACTGCCAAAGCCATTTTTTCTAATTTTACTTTCATTATTATCATTTTTAGTAAGTAAAAAATTTTGAAATATTCCTTGAGCGATTCTTTCGTTTTTATCGATAATAACTGTTTGATTAGAAAAATTGTATAATGATATTAGAATGTGTCCTTCGTTTTCTGAATTATTATAATAATCACTATCTATTACTCCTACATTATTTGTTAACATTAATTTTTTTTTTATAAATAAAGAAGATCTGGAATAAATTAATAAAACCTGATTATAAGGTAAAAATACTTTTAATCCTGTTGGTATTATTGCTAATTGTTGTGGTAAAATTTTTGTTTCTATAGCGGCTGCTAAATCATATCCTGCACTGTATTTAGTTTGTCTTTTCGGTATTTGGATATTGTTGTTTTTATAACAATTTACTACTTCAAAAAAACTTTCATTTGACATTTTTTTATTTTCTCTTTCTTTTATAAATTTTATTTTTTTATTTTCTTCATTTTATTATTTATCATATTATTATAATAAAAAAATTTTTTGTGCAATTCGTTATCAGATATATAAGTATAAATTTGAGTTGTTTTTAAATGATTATGCCCTAATAATTCTTGCACTATTCTTAAGTCTGCTCCATTTTTTAGCAAAATAGTAGCAAAAGTATGTCTAAACATATGTGGCGATATTTTACCTTTATATTTATTTTTTGAGAAGATTTTTTGAATAATAAAATTGATGCCTCTAGTAGTTATTTTATTGCCATGTTGATTAGTAATTAAGGATAATATTTTTTTTTTATTTTTATTATTAATAAGTTTAGGTCTTACATTGTTTATATAGTTTTTTAACATATCAGCAAGTTTTTTATGTAAGGGTATATATCTATCTTTAGAACCTTTACCATTGATTAATATTTGATTATTTAAAAGATTTATACTATTAATAGTTAAATTAACTAGTTCTTGTACTCTTAATCCGCAACTATAAAGCAAGTCTATTATTAAATAATTTCGATAATTTATAATATTATGATTTATATTTATAGAATTTAGTAATTTTTTTATATGATAGGGTTCAATAATTTTAGGTATTTTGTGATTTACTTTGATATTAGGCAATGATTTAAATATGTTAGTTTGAACGTTGTATTTATCTTTTAAAAAGTTATAAAAAGTTTTTAAAGTAGAAATTTTTCTTTTAATAGTTGTATTTTTATTTTTTTTAGAACTTAAATGAATTAAAAAAAGACGAGATAAATTGTCATTTTTTAATTCATTAATATTGAAATCTATTTTTTTTCGATTGCAAAGTAATACAAATTCTTTTAAGTCGGAAGTATAATTAATTATTGTTGATAATGAATAGTTTCGTTCAATTTTTAAAAATGTTTGAAAATCTTTGATTAATTTCAAATCCATTGCACTAACTCGCTTTTCAAAATTATTTTTTAACATTTATATTATTGTTTACATTATTTTAATTGTCATCTTTTTGAATTAAAGTATTTAAATTTATTGGCTTACGATAATTAAATTGTTGAAAGTTATATGAAATTTTTAATATAATATTTTTTATAATTTTAATCGAATAATTATTTAAGCTAATATTATTAATTTTCATATTATTTTCTCAAATTTGTGTTAAGTTTATATTATTAAAATTAATTTATTTCTTATTAATAGGAATTGACATTTTAGAATTTTTAGACAAAAAAATATATTTATTGTAATATATTACTGTTATTGTTTTTTTAATTATTTTAAAAATATAAACTTCTAAATTTAAATTTTTAATTTCTTAAGGAATAAAATTTTAAATATTTAAATTTATTTTTTGGATAAACGTTATTATATTAATTAATTGATGAAAAAAATTATTTAATTTATACAAAATAATAATATTTATTATTATATATACCAATATAAATTAAAAAAGTTGATTTATAATAAGAATTTTTTTGAATTTCAATTTAATAAAATAATAATTAGTTTGTTAAATTGATAATTTACTCATAAATAAGGATATTTATTGAAATCAATTTTAATTTTTTTATAAAAAATAATTATTTTTTTATAAATAAAAAAAATCTAATTTTTATTTTTTCATCAGGTTAAAGAAAAAGGATTTTGAATAATGGCAATATCAGAACAAACAATAGATGGTCTTCTTTTTAAAGAAATGGTTATTAATGGTACTATTAATTTAAAAAAAAATTGTCAAAAAATAAATAATTTAAATGTTTTTCCTGTTCCTGATGGTGATACAGGAACTAATATGTATATGACTATGGCCGAAGGTATTCGTCATATTTATTCACTCAATGAAAATTCTATTATTGAAGTTTCGCGTGTTTTAGCTAATGCTTTAATTATGAATTCCAAAGGTAATTCAGGTGTTATTTTGTCTCAATTTTTTACTGGATTTTCTAATAAGTTAATTTTATTAAAGAAAAATTTTATTAATATAGAAGAATTTATTCAATCATTAATTAGCGGCTATCAACAAGCTTATTCTTCTATATTTTCTCCTGTAGAAGGTACTATTTTAACAGTATTACGTGATTCTATTGAAGCTGTGAATAATCAAAAAAATTTTAATAATATTGAAGAATTATTGAACAAAATTATCGAATATGCTAAAAAATCTTTAGCTAAAACTCCTGAATTATTACCTATTTTAAAAGAGTCTAATGTTGTGGATAGTGGAGCAGCAGGCTTGATTTATTTTTTTGAAGGTATGTTGTTGTGTTTTCAAGATTCAAATATTTCTTTACAAGACTTTTCTAAAGATTTTATGATTTCTCAAGAATCGGAAGTTTTGGATAATCATAATATTGATAAAATATCTGATATAAAATGTTTAGAAATTCCTTATTGTTATTGTACAGAGTTAGTTGTTAATTTATATAATCTAAAAGAATTTGATTTGTCGCAATTACGTAAAAAATTTGTTAAATTTGGTAATTCTTTAATAGCTATAGTTAATAATAACTTGCTTAAAATACATATTCATACTAATAAGCCTGGATTGGTTTTAACAAATGCATTAAAATATGGATTTTTAATTAAATCTAAAATTGATAATATGAAAGAGCAAAATAAAAATTTTCTTAAAAAACAAAATTATTATAATAATAATAAAATTTTTCAAAAAAATTATATTTTAATAGCTGTTGTTCCTAATGAAACGATTTTTAATATTTTTAAAAAAGATTTTAAATTAGACTATATTATTATTAAAAATAGAAAACTTATCTGGGATTTTTTTTGGAACAATTTAAAAGCAATTTTGCACAAATTAGAGTGTTATAATGTTATTTTATTACCTAATGATCCGGAAATATTATTGAAGAGTGATTTAATTACAAAAAGTTTTGATAAATTTAATATTAGTGTTATGAATACTATTAATATTGCTCAAGGTTATAATGCTCTTGTTTCTTTTGATGAAACATTATCTTATAATGAAAACATTTCTAATATGAGTGATAATGTTAAAAATAATTTAGTAGGTAAAATTTTATTTAATCAAAATTATAATTTATCAGAAAATTCTTCTGTTGAATTGAAAGCTTTTGTAGATTCTATTTTTTTTAAACAACATAATGATTTGGAAATTTTAATTATCGCATTATTAAAAAAGATGATTACAAAAACAACTCAATTAGTTACTATTTTTTATGATCAAAAATTGGAAAAACATTATTCTTTAATAGGTTTGGAAAAATTTTTATTTAATAATTATAATGATGTAGAAATCAATAAAATTATAAACAATGATCATCTACATTATTATTTAATTTTAGTGGAAAATTAATTTTATTAATTAAAATATCTTTTTATAAAAAGATATTTAATGCGGATATGGCGGAATGGTAGACGCGCATGTTTGAGGGGCATGTGAGAAATTTTCTCTTATGAGTTCGAATCTCATTATCCGTACCATTTAATTATTTATTTGTTTTTAAAAACTTTTATTTAAAATTTCATATTATTTTAGTTTTTTAATTAATATAATATGATAAACTACGTTATACTATAATTTTTTGAAAAAAATATTATAAAAATTAAAATGATTAAATTATTTTAGCTTGTTTATTAAATATAAATGTAAATTTTCATATAGTTATTTATTTTTATATTTATATATAATTGAATTTCTAAAGTTAATTTTTATTTTAAAGTGGTTTGTTTTAAATAACCACTTTTTTAATTTTAAAGAATATAAAATGATTTGGATAATCTAAATTATATTTTGATAAGAAAGAGGTAATTTGTTTGGAAAATAAAAATTTTTTAAAACATATTGATCAAATAGCGCAAGAATATGAAATAACTCGTGAACAAGTTATAAATTCTTTAGAAAAAGCTTTAATATCTGGTTGCAAAAAGACCTTTCAAATAAAAAAATGTAGAGTTTTTTTTGATCCAAATTATGATAAAATTACCTTGTATAAACAATATATAGTTGTCGATGAAGAATGCGATGTTTCTGTGTTGAAAGAGCAAGATTATATTCATTTAAAGAAAGCTAAAGAGATTAATTCTTCTGTTGAAGTAGGTGAAATTTTAGAAATTGAAGTAGATC
This sequence comes from Candidatus Phytoplasma fabacearum, assembly GCF_030586805.1. Lineage (GTDB taxonomy): Bacteria > Bacillota_I > Bacilli_A > Acholeplasmatales > Acholeplasmataceae > Phytoplasma > Phytoplasma fabacearum. The sequence continues at coordinate 23,163 of NZ_JAOSIM010000003.1, read as the reverse complement.
CGAAAAAAGATTTCAATTTTTATGGCAGTCGTGATTTTAAAAATAAATTTAATGAAGAATTATTGAAATTTCAAAGAGAAAATATTTTTAATTTTTTTAAACAATATGAAAATAAGTTAATGATGGCAGAAGTAATCGAAGAAAAATTAAATTTTTTTATTTTAATGTTAGAGAAAAATTTTAAAACTTTTATTTTTAAAAAAGACTTAATGTTGAATGATCATTTTAATATTGGTGAAAAAATTTTTGTTTTAATTACAGAAGTTCGTAATTCTACACCTAAACATCTTAAAATTTATGTTAGTCGTATTAATAATCAATTTGTTGTTGAATTGTTAAAATATTTTATTCCGGAAATTCGAGATGGTTTGGTTCAAATTATGGCTATTGCTCGTATTCCTTCTAGTAGAGTTAAAGTTGGATTGTCCTCTAATAATAAAAAAATAGATCCTATTGGAACTTGTATTGGCGAAAAAGGTTATAGAATTAAAAACATTTTAAACATTTTAAGAGGCGAAAAAATAGATTTATTTAAATGGAGTGTAGATATAGAAAAATTAATTATTAACGCTTTAAAACCAGCTCAAATTATTCAAATTTTAAATTTAGATTTTGAAAAAAAAATCGCTTTAGTTTCTGTAGCAGCTGATCAAGTTGCTTTAGCTATTGGCAAGTCAGGTCAAAATCTTAAGTTAGCGATGCAAGTTACTCGATGGCAAATTGAAATTCAAGCCAATCAATAATGTATTCGGTTTGTTTATAAATTTTTTAAATTATCTTTTATTATCAACTTATAGATTTATGGTTAATACATAATATTTGTTAAATATAATCTAGGGGGAGAAAAAATAATTATATGCAAAATAAAAATAAAAAAGAAGATCATCAAAAGGGTGATAAATCAAGTGTTTCTTTAATACGTGATTATGTGTACAATTCTAATCATACTATTAAGGAGTTAGCTGAAATTTGGCAGATGTCAGAAAAATTTTTAATTGGGATACTTGGAAAATTAGGAATAAAATGTAAAAATAATCAATCTTTAACAAGGGATTTAATCGAATTATTAGGTTTAAAGTTAAATATTAATATTATTGATGATTTTGTAGTTAATGAAGAAAATATGATTAATAAAACACCAATAGAAAATTTAATAAAACGTTCTCCTATTGTGACAATAATGGGTCATGTAGATCATGGTAAAACTACTTTATTAGATGTGATTCGTAAAACTCGTTTGGCAGATCAGGAAGTAGGTGGTATTACTCAAAAAATAGGTGCTTATGAAGTTATTTATAACGAGCAAAAAATCACTTTTATAGATAGTCCTGGTCACGAAGCTTTTACCCAAATGCGCAGTAGGGGAGCTCAAATAACTGATATTTGTGTTTTGGTTGTAGCTTGTGATGATGGTGTTCAAGCTCAAACTTTAGAATCAATTCGACACGCTCAAAAAGCTAATGTTGACATTATTATAGCTCTTAATAAAATAGATAAAATTCCTAATCAAAAGGAACGTATTATGTCAGAATTATCTGAATATAATTTAATTCCTAAAGAATGGGGCGGAGATACTTTTTATATAGAAATTTCTGCATTAAAAACTAAAGGTATTGATGATTTATTAAAAACTATTTTGTTAGTAAATGATAAACATCCTAGAATAATCGATTATCAACAAAATGTTCTAGGAACAATTTTAGAAGCTAGTTTAATTAAGAATAAAGGTTCTGCAGCTACTGTTATTGTTAATCAAGGAATTTTGAAAATTGGAGATATTGTTGTCGCTGGTCATGCTTATGGAAAAGTTAGATCTTTAGAGAATGATATTAAAGAAAAGATTAAAAAAGTTTTTCCTTCGCAACCTGCAGTTATTTACGGTTTTAAAAAAGTTCCTCAAGCTGGTGATTTATTAATGGTTGCAACTAATGAAAAAATAGCTAAACATATTATAGAAATAAGAAGACAAAAATCTCAAGAACAAAAACATCAAGAAATTAAACAAAATTTAGAACAAAATTTTATGGAAGATTTATTAAAAGAAAATGTCTCTTATTCAGTATTAAATTTTGTCTTAAAAACAGATACACAAGGTATGATTGGGGTTATAACAGAATCATTAAAAAAATTAAATTTTCATGGGGTTAAAATTAATTTTATTAAAACAGATACCGGTACGATAACAGATAATGATATTATGTTAGCTAATACTTTCCAAGCTATTATTATTAATTTTAATAATTTGGTAGATAATAATATAATAAAGTTAGCTGATAGTTTAAAAGTAGAAATAAGAAATTATCAAATTTTATATCATTTGGTTGAAGATATTTCTAAAAAATTAAAAACTTTGGCTCAACCTATTTTTCAACTTAAATTTACAGGGAAAGCTGTTATTATTCAAGTGTTTTATAGAAGTGATAAAAATAATATAGCTGGTTGTCGAGTTATCAATGGTGTTATTTATAATGGTGCATCTGTTCAGGTTAAACGTCAACAAAAAATAATTTATCAAGGGAAAATTATTTCTTTAAAACATTTAAAAAATAATATTGATTGTGCTAAAAAAGATATTGAATGCGGTATTGTATTTGATAATTTTAATGATTTTCAAATGGATGATATAATAGAGGCGTCCCGAATGGAGGAAATAGTTAATGAATAAGTTGATAGTAGAAAGAATGTCTAGTATTATTCACAGAGAATTAGTAAGTATTGTTAATAAAGTAATACAAAACTATCAAATAGGTTTTATTAGTATTACAGATGTAAAACTTAATAAAGACTTTTCATTAGCTAAAATTTTTTATACTATTATTGATAAAAAACCTGAAATTTTAAATTTAGTAAAGAATACTTTGGAAGAAAATAAAACAGTTATTCGTAAAGATTTAGCTAGTAAAATAAGAAAAAAAATTCGTTATATTCCTAATTTATTATTTGAATATGATTACGAGTTGTTACATGGACAACGTATAGAAGAATTATTAAATAAATTAAATAAATAAAAATTAATTATTAGTAATTGTTTTTTGTCTTATTTAATTGTAATGTTTTCAATTTATATATTAAAATAATTTATATATTAAAATTTTAAATCATTAGAGGCTTTTTTATGATTGCTGAAATTTTAATTGATTTATCATTAAATTCTAATTTTTTATCTTTTGATTATATTATTCCTGAAAAAATGATAAATTTAGTTCAAATAGGTACTAGAGTTATTATTCCTTTAAATAATACTGTTCGTTTGGGATACGTACTTGCTATTAAGGAAAATAGTATATTCGCTAACAAAGAAATAATAGAAGTTCTTGATTTAGTGCCTTTTCTAAATCAAGAATTTTTTTTGTTAATTGATGAATTATTAAAAATACCTTTAAATTCTAAAATTTCTGTTTATAGAACGGTTTTGCCTAAAGAACTATTAACTTCGTATGTTCGTAGAATTTCTATTTTAAAATCGGACTTGGTGCCAGTGGAATTAAAAAAATATTTAAATGATCAAAAATTTTTATTAAATGTTAAAAGTAATTTTCAAATGGATCTTTTGCGAAAATTAAAAAAAGAAAAAATTATTGAAATTTCTATTGTACCCAAAAAAGAAATTTCTCAATTGTCTTTTCATCATATTAAATCTTTGATTTATCAAGAAAAAATAGAAGATAAAAGCACCGGGATAAATGATCGAATAAATTCACTTAATAAAAGAGAAATATCAAAAGTTTATTTAACTATTGAACAAAAAAATATTTTTAATAAATTATTTTTGGATCGTTATCAAACTTATTTATTAATTTATTCTTTAGAATGTGATAAATTACAGATATATTGGCAATTAATTCAAGAAAATTTAAAAAAACAAAAACAAATTCTTATTTTAATGCCTGAGATTATTTTGATTGAACGATTGGTGGAAAAAATTAAAATACAATTCCCTGACATCGTTATATTTATTAATCATGGTGGCCAAATATCTAACAAAACCAACAATAATTTTAAGCAATCTTTAAAATTTGATTTGGTAATAGGAACTAATATTGCTGTTTTTACTCCTTTTATGGATTTGGGAGTTATTATTATAGATGACGAACATCATAATTCTTTTATTGAAAAGATAAAGATGCCTTTTTATGATGCTAGAGAATTAGCCAAATTAAGGGCTAACTATCATAAAGTTCCTTTGATTTTATCTAGTTTATCTCCATCATTAACTAGTTATTATCGAGCTAAAAAATTAGGTGAATATGTTTGGTTAAATTTAAAAAAAACGGACATTAAATATGATATTCAATTAATTGATATGAAAAAAGAATTACAACAAGGAAATTTATCACCTTTATCTTCATCTTTAATTGAGTTATTAATTAAAAATTTGAAATCTAAATCAAAAAGTTTATTATTTGTGAATATTAAAGGTTTTTCTCGTTTAGTTTTATGCTTCAATTGCGGTTATATCCCTAAATGTTTGAATTGCGACCGTATTTTGCATTCTTATATTAATTGTAAAATATTGAAATGTTCTTTTTGTGATTATAAAGAGAAATTTTCTGAATACTGTTCTTTATGCGAACAAAAAACTATTGCTAGTATGTTTTCTGGTATTTTATCTATTGAAAATTTTTTAAAAAAACAAATACCAGAAGCTTTTGTTGATTGTATAGATTCAGATAATATTCGTAATTTTAATATTAAAGAGTATAACAAAATTATATCTAATATAAAAGATAATAAAGTAGATATTTATTTAGGTACTACCATGATAATTAAAAATGGTATTTCGTGGCCAATTAGTTTATTAGGTATTGTTTTTTTTGATGCATTACTTAATATATCTCATTTCACAGCTAAAGAAAAGGCTTTTCAAATATTAGTTCAATTAATATATAATATGCCAATAAAATCTCGTATTTTAATACAAACTTATAATATTAATAATTACATTTTAAAGTCTATTGTTAATAATGATTTTGATTATTTTTATGAAAAAACTTTAGAAGAACGTCAAATTAGCGGTTATCCCCCTTTTACGTTGATTAGTAAATTTTTAATTATGCATCGAAATTTTTTTAAGGCTCAAGAGATAGCTCAAAAACTTAAGATTATTTTGCAAGATAATTTGTCAATTAATATAGCTAATGTTTTAGGACCTTCTATAGCGAAACGTTCTTTTCAAATTATTAATAAAAAAAATTTTTATCGGGTTTTTTTAACATTAAAATATAAAAATTGGCCTTTAGATTTGGATTTTTTAAAAAAATATCATTTTGATAAAAATGCTTATATTATATTTGATCGTTTTGATACTTTAACAGATCATGATATTTTGACATTTTTTTAATTTATGAGAATTTTTTTAAAATATGATTAATTAAAATTTATTTTTTTATGTTTAATATTAAATTTATTTTCTGTTCCCGAATACAATTGAATAATATTTTTTTTATGTTTAATGAAAATTAAAATAGTAATAATGGCCATAGCTATAGAGTTATATGTATTTTGATTCGTTATATATAAATTAATATTAGTAATAATTGTAGCAATTAAAGAAGATAAAGAAGCATAACCAGTAATTTTGACTAAAAATATAAAAATTATAATTCCAAAAAAACCACTCCAAAAATTAATTCCTGCAACTACTCCTACAGAAGTTGCTATAGCTTTTCCTCCTTTAAAACGATTAAAAATAGAAAACATATGACCTAAAATAGCACATATTCCTAGAATTATTGTTTTTTCTTGAGGAAAATTTAAATTTAATTTAGAATTTTTAAAAATAAACACAGGCAAAAATCCTTTTAGAAAATCTAATAAGAAAGTTAATAAACCATATTTAAAACCTAAAATTCTTGTAACATTAGATGCTCCGATATTTTTAGATCCTAATAAATTAATTTTTCTGTTATTGAAAATTCCTATTAATAAACCGAAAGGGATAGATCCTATGATATAACATGTTATGCAAATGATAATATTAGTTAATGATAATTGAAACATATTGTTTTTATTCTCCTTGTATATATTAAATTTTACTTAAGACAATCTTTAGTGTTTTAATTTTGATTAAAAAATTATTTTTTATTAAAAATTAAAAAAAATACTTAATTAAATTTAAATAATTTTCAGAATAGGTTACATTTTTTTTATGTTTAAAAAATATTTAATACTACAAGTTATAAAAACATGTTTTGGTAGAAAAAAAAAATTATTCCTTTCAATTTCTTTATTACATCTATTATCTTTTACTTTCTGTTTTATTTATTATAACGTTTGGAATGATAATTTTGATTTTAAAAAGCAATTTGTTCGATGGTGTCGTTTGTGTTTTAGTATTGTTATAAAATATGTTATTGCATTTTTTTTTATAATATATGCGATTTATTTTGTTATTGTTTAAATTTAACAATAAAAGATAATATTTTGATTGTGAGATAAAAATATTAAAATATTTATTTGAATTTGGTAAGAAAAAAATAAAGATCAACCTTTAATATATGTTGATCTTTATTCATTTAAAACTTTTAAATTTGACTAATAAATTTATTTTTATTATAAAAATAAATTTTATGCCATGTAGATACTACGAAAAGCTATATTTGCGATAACGTATACTAAAGGTCCTGTTAATCTAGTGGCTATCATTGCAAAAGGTAATAAATTCATTCTATGAGATATGGTCATAACTCCTACATTACCTGCTCCACCTATACTGTAAGATGAAATTCCCGATGTTAAAGCTGTTTCTAAAGGATAAAATCCTAATTTTGGTGCCATTAAAAATGTAATTAAAGTAGCGATGAATAAAGAAGCATAAACAATTATTAAAACACTTGGATTTAAAATTGTTTCTTTTAGTTGTTGGAAATTTGTAGTTAATCCTAAACCTACTAATACAGCACTTGTGAAATTTTCTGTCATGAATTTTCCTGATTGAGTAACAGCGTTTTGATTTTCTTGAGACATTAGGTCAAATATTTTAATTATTAATAATAAAATAATCATATAAACCATTGGATCCATTTTACCAAATAATAATTGATTTATCATACTACCCACAGAATAAAGTGCAAAAATAATTAACCATCCCATGCATATTATTTTAAAATCTTTTATTCCATTTATTTTGGTAGTTTTTATTTGATCTTTTTGATCTAAATTAGAAGAAGATTTTTCTAATTGTCCTTGTCCGCTATATTTGCTTTTATCAAAAATAATGTAAAGCAATCCTGCTATAAAAATACTTAATGTACGGGCTAAAATTAAAGGTCCTAGAATAGCAGTTCTAATAGTTGAAGCTTCAACTTGAAAAGCTTCTTTATAAATTCCATTGGCAAAACCGTTAATTCCTAAATTAGTACCCCCGTTAGTTAAAGGCACAAATACAAAAAATATCGAATCTAATATAGGGCCTTGACTAAGTTTTTTAAATATTTCTGGACATTGATAATTTAATAAATATCCTAATCCACCAATAGTTAAACCGCATATAAAAACACTACAAATCGTAAGAGGAACAAATTTTATTAAAGATCTTCTCAATAGTTGTCTATCTACACTTAAAAGGCTACCAGCTATAACAATAGTTATAAAAAATTGTGAAAAATTAATACCTATTCCGTAGGAATCATTAGGTTTATTAAAAAATCCTTTATCGATATATTCAGCTAGTTGTTTTGGTATCCATCCTTTAAAAACTAAATAAGATGGTACAAAAATACAAAGTAAAAAACCCAAACCCAATTTATTTAAACCGGGAACTTTAGAGCCTATATAACTTAAAGTAATTCCTAACATAGTTATTAAAAATAAAGGAGTTAACAAAGGATGATAGAATTTATTAATTTTGTCTGGATAATGAGCTATGCAAAAAATATTTAATCCTAATATCAAAAGTAATGTTATAAAAAATATAGGTTTAAAACCGAATATTTTGTTGTTATTTTCTTTTATTTGGTTATTTGACATATTAGAAATACCCCTTTTTTGTTAACAGATTTTTTATATTTTAAAATTTAATTTTATTTTAAAAAATATCTGTAAAAATTCAATTTTAATTATTTTTTTTAATATTTTATTTATAATGTTTAGCGACTTCAGAAAGTAATTTTATTTTTATTTTATAAATAAATATTAAAATCAAAAATTGAATTTTTTTGTATTTCAAGGAAATTTACAAAGTTGTAATGTTTATAATGTTTAGACTTTTAGGATTTTATTCCTGAAATTATATCCAACATAAGTCTATTTTAGCATAAATAAATTAAAAAAATTTAAAATTTTTTGTTTTTAAATATATAATAAAAACACATTTAGGTTAGTTTTTTATACAAATTTGTTAAAACAATCTTAATATGTTCTTGAAATTATAAATAATAAATAAATATAGCATTTTGATTTATATATTAAGTTTCTAAAAATAACTTATATCACAGTAAAAATGACTTTTTCTTTGGTAAGATTTATTATTTATTATAACTTTTTTATTATTTAATTTTGGAATAAAATTTTTATCTAAAATTTTATTTATATTTTTAATAAATTTTTTAAAATTATTATAAAAAAAGAATTAGGATGATAATATTAGATGAAAAGAATATATTTTTTTGATATAGATCAAACTCTTTATCATAACAATAAAAAAACAATTTTGCCACAAACTAAAAAATTAATTTTAGCTTTAGCAAACAAACCCGGTATTATTTTGGGTATTGCTACAGGAAGGAATTATCGTAATTTAAATGTTTTAGGAGATTTGATATCTTGCTTTAAGTATTTTGTTATTATGAATGGCGCTGTTACTATATCTAAAAACGATGGTATTATTAATGAAAACCCTATTCCATCAAAATATATTGAATGTTTTGTTAATAAAATTAAAAATTTTAATATTTTATTAGCCGGTGTTAATATTGACAAGGAGGTGATTTTGTATAATCCTAATTTATCAGATCAATCTTTGATTAATTATTATCAAAAAGAATTAAATTATGATGTAGTTTATGATTTGAAATTCATGTCTAAGATATATTTTATGGTTGCTTTAGGTTCGGATGTCAAGAAAATTAAAAATTTTAGAAATGATTTAAGTTTTTTAAATATATGTTTTTGGAATAGTCACGCAGATTTAACTGTTGATTATGTTAATAAATATTATGGTATTTCAAAAATTAAATCCAAATATCCTGACTATCAATTAATTTGTACAGGAGACGGTAGTAATGATATCGAAATGTTATCTTATGCGGATATTGGTATAGCTATGGGCAATAGTTTGTATCCGCGAACTAAAGAAGTAGCTAAATTTATAGCTCCACATATTGATTCGGATCAATTATATGATTTTTTTAAAAAAAATATATTTATTTAAATTTAGATCAAAAAAATATTTTTTTTAATTTATGGAAATTTAAATTATTTTATATTTTCATTTATATTGAGTATTTTTAATTTTCAGAAGACTTTTAGGAAAGATAATTATGGATCAAAAAACAAAAGATTTACAAGTATTTTATCAGAAATTTCAAATTTTAAAAGAAAAAGAAAAAGATATTTTTTCTCGAATTATTAATAAATTATTTCAAGTTAATTATTTAACTTCTCAAAAAAATTCTGATTTAAACGATTATAGATTTATTTTATTACATCAAGAAATGTTTATTTCTTTTTTAAAATTAGTTGATTTCGAACTAGAAATTCATAAACATGATGAAGTCATTTTTCTTAAAAATATTCAACAATTTAATAGACTACGGATTAAAAAAGAAGAAAGTTTACTATTATTTTTATTTAGAATTTTATTTCAAAAAAAGAAAGAATTAATGCCTTTAAATAATAAAATTGAAATTTATTTACAAGATATTTATCTTGAATTAAAAAGCATTGGTTATTCCGAAATTAATAAATTAACTAAAGAAAAGATAAAGAATTCTTTAATTTTATTTAAACAGTATAATATTATTGATTTCTCTGATTATAATCATTATTTGCCTAATGATTTGATTATTCGTATTTATCCTACTATTTTGTATTTAATTAATTTGGGTATGTTACAATATTATCAAGAATTATTTACCACGGATGTGAAAAATTAAAATGAAAAAATTGACGAAAATACAATTAGTAAATTGGCATTTTTTTTCTTTTCAAATTATTGATATTGAAAATAATACTTTAGTTTCTGGAGAAAATGGTTCTGGAAAATCGACTTTATTAGATGCTTTGCAGTATGTTTTAATAGGAGAACGCAATCATGTTAAATTTAATATAGCAGCGAATGTTAATGCCAAGCGTTCTTTAGAAAGTTATATGCGTTGTAAAATTGGAGCAGAGAATAAAGAATTTTTAAGAGACCAAGACGTTATTACACACATTTTGTTAGAATTTTATGATAATGTTAATAAAAAATATAGTATTTTTGGTTGCGTTTTAGAACTCTCTCGCAGTAATCAATTGAAAGAAAAATTTTATTTTGTAGAAAATATGAAGTTTATTGATAATATGTGTGTAGAAAATGATCAACCTAAAACTCAAAAACAATTATTTCTGTTTTTAAGAAAATACGTTCCTAATTTTAATTTTTTTGATACTAAAAAACAATATCAACATGCTATAGGTAATTATTTGAACATTAATGTAAGTAAATATATCCAAATGTTACCTAAAGCTTTAGCTTTTAAGCCGCTTAATTTGCAAAATTTTGTTTTTGAGTTTTTGTTAGAACCTAATCCTGTAAATATTTCAAGTTTAAAAAATAGTTTTAAACAATTAAAAAAATTAGAACTTCAAATAGAATTTGAAAAACAGAAATTATTTTATTTAACTAATATTATAGATGCTGATAAAAAATTTATTTATTTAAAAGAACAGATTCAGATTTATCAATGTCTTTTATATAAAGTACAAATTAAAAAAAATAATTTTGATTTAGATTTGTGCCAGTCTAAGAAAGAAGCTGACAAATTAAGTTTAAAAAAATTATTATTTCAAAAAGAAAAAATCAATTTAACTATAGATACTTTAAATAATGAATTAGTGCTTTTGAAATCTAATGATAGAAAATTATTGTTAAATAATCTTCACAAAGATTTAGTTTTTTATGAAAATCTTGAACATACTTTAAATGAAAAAATTAATTTTTTTCGAAATCAAATCAATCAAGAATTAATGAATTTAAAGCGTTTGCAAGATTTATCTCCTTCCGAAATTTATTCAGATAGTATTAATTTTATAAGTGATTTTTTGAATTTAGGATTTTCCGAAATTCAAGTAAATTTCCCAAAATTAAAGGTTGTTTTGGAAAAATTATGGAATTTTATATCAAAAGAAATAATTAATTTTAATATACAAAAAAATGATTCTAATAAGTTTATTTTAGATTTACAGAAAAAAATTTTAGATAAAGAAAAAGATTGCCGTCTTCTTTCTTCCGTTATATCTGTTTATCCTCAACACATACAAAATTTAATTGAAATTTTAAATAAAAAGTTAAGTAATTTTTATAGTTTGTCAGTGTGTATTCGTCCTTTATGCGAATTAATAGATATTAATGATAATTTATGGAGAAACGCTATAGAAGGTTTTTTAGGAAATAGAAAATTTAATTTGTTGATAGAAGAAAATTATTTTGATCAGGCATTAAAAATATATAGTAATTTACCTCAATCTGTAGATAATAATTTTTATGATATAGGATTAGTTAATGTAGCACAAATACCTTTCATTAAAGATAATTTTAATAGTTTATCAACTAAGATATCTTCTGATAATAAAAATGCTTTAAAATATATTCGTTTACTTTTATCCAATATTATATGCGAGTTGGATCCTGTAAATTTAAAAAAACACAAAACAGCTATTACTCCTGATTGTTTGGTCTATAGTCAATACACTTTAAGAAAAATTAATCCAAAATTTTATCAATTCCCTTATATTGGTAATAATTCTATTAAGATGCGTGAAAATCTTATTTTATCAGAAATCCAAAAATTTAAGTCTTTATTGCTGCAGCATCAAAGTGTTTTTAATGAATATCAAGAAATAATTGATCTATTGAATAAAAGTAAATTGTCTAATATTTTAATTTCAGATAATTTTAATTTATATTCAGAATTATTATCTATTAAAGTTAAAAAACAAAAAATTTCACAACAAATAACACAATTAAGTTCAGATTTAAATCTTCGAAATGTTGAAGATAGTTTAATTGCCGTTATGAATCAAAAAAATAATAATAATGAACAATTAGAAAGAATTTTGTTTAAAATAGCAGATTTAAATAATAATTTGAATAATTATGAATTAGAAACTACAAAAATTAAAATTCATTTGTCTGAATTAAATCAAAAATTAAATATTTTAATGGGAAAAAATATTTCTAATTCTATAGAAGATAAAATAAATGTACATTTATATCAGTATTACCAACAATATAATGACAATTATGATTTGATTTTAAATAAAATTAATGATTATTTAAAAAATATAGAACAGCAAAAATTAAATCAACAAATGGATTTAATCAATCAAATTCAAATTTATTTGCAAAAATATAATATTTCTGATATTGAATCTCGATTAGAAAATTTGGAATATTTTTATCAAGAATATAATTCTACTAATGCTCAAAATTTATCAGATTATGAACAAGAAGCTAAAGAGTTAACTTATAAAACTGAAATAATTTTTAAAGAAGAATTTATTAATAAATTAAAAGAAAGTATAGATAATACTAAACAACAAATTCATAAGTTAAATCAATTATTAATTGATAGACCTTTTGGTAACGATAATTATCAAATAATTATTAAACCTTCTAATGATCCTGATTATAAAAAATATTATGATGTAATTTCTAGTTATAATAATGATTCCAAAAATGAGTTATTTGAAAGAGGACTAATGTGCGAAAATACTCTTTTAGAGGAATTATTTGATAAAATTATTTCTTTTGAAGAGGGTTATGAAGATATAGCAGAATCTTTTTTAGATTATCGTAATTATATGACTTATGATATCCAAATAAAAGACATTAATAATAATTATTCTTTTTTTTCGAAAATTTTTCGTGAAAAATCTGGAGGCGAAACTCAAGTACCTTTTTACATTATTATGTCTATTTGTTTTGAACAGTTAAATAGTGTAAATGATAATCAAGGTTGTTTGGTTTTGTTTGATGAAGCTTTCAATAATATGGATGAAGCTAGAATAGAAGGAATGATGCGTTTTTTTAATTCTTTAAAGATTCAATTTATTATGGCTATTCCTCCGCAAAGGATTGCAGATATTTCTCCTTATGTGCAAACTAATTTAATCATTATTAAAGATAATAATCATGTTGTTGTTGAAAATTTCACAAGAAACATACTGAATCTTTAATTTTATAAAATTATTTTTATTTTTTAATCATATTTCATTATATTATTAGGGTTTTATTATTTTTAGTATTATTTTTTTGATTTCATTATATTTGATTAAAAAAGTTATTATTTTAGACATTTGATATTTGTTCATATTTTTCATTTTTTGTTCATCGAATAAAATAGAAAAGTTAATTTTTTTATTTTTTTGTCTTAATTTTAATAAACGAAATAAATAATCACGTTGTTTAGATGTATAAAGATGTTGGTTCCAATATTGAGTTTTATAAGCTGATTTATCCGTTTCGTGTAAATTTAACCAATTATTAGCGATAGCAAAACAATTATCTTCATTCCCTTTAAATAAACATTTAGCTGTTTTGGGTTCTTTTTTTCCACCAATAGCTATATAAAGATCTTTATAATGAGTTATATAAGCCCAAGCATGAAATCCTGCTATATAATGTTTTTCGCGATTGGTTAGATCATACCATTCAAAATTTGAATTTTTTAATATATCATATTTTTTCATTTTAACATCTTTAGTGAATTGTATTTCTTTGGATTCTTTTGAATTTTCTGATATATCTGTAAAATTTTTGTTATTTACGTTATTTAAATTTTTTTTATTTTTCGGATTTTTTAGAGATAAATATTCAAATAATTTAGGATTATTTTGAATAGACGTTCCAAAATCTAGTATAATGCAATCTTTTTTAATAATATTAGGATATTGAGTATTATTTGTTATAGGTCTTAAACCACGACCGATCATTTGTACAATTGTAGATTTAAAAGAACTTGGTCTTAATAGTACTACACACGAAACAATTTGACAATCCCATCCTTCTGTTAAGACATTTACATTAACGATAACTTGAAATTTAGTTTTATCAAAATTTTTTAATATGATATTTCTTTTTTCACTTTTATAATTTCCTGTAATTAATTGAGCTTTAATTCCAGCTTTTTTAAATGTTTCTGTTACATCATGAGCATGTTTGATGTTTGCGCAAAAAATTACAGTTTGACGATTGTGGGCGTATTTTTTCCAGTGATTAATCACTTCTGAATTAATAGCGGTTGTATTTATAATATTTGCTACCTTATTTAAATCATATTCTTGATTTTTATTATATAAATTATATATTTTTTTTTGAATACCAACATCTCTAATAAAAACCTCTGGTTTAACTAAATAACCAGCTTGAATTAATTCTTGTACTGTAATTTGGGCTGTAATTTCTGGAAAAATTTCTTTTAATTTTTTTTTATCACCTCTTATTGGAGTAGCCGTAACACCAAGAATTTTACAGTTAGGATTAAATTGGAGAAAATGATCTATAATGATTTTGTAAGTATTAGCTACAGAATGATGTGCTTCATCGATAATTAACATATCTATATTAGGGTTTGTTTGAAGATTTTTTACTAAAGTTTGTACCATAGCAAAAATTACTTGAGCATCCCATTTTTTTATTTTTGAGTTAAAAAAACATGTGGTTATATTAGGATTAATCTTTTCAAAGGCATTTTTATTTTGTTGCATTAATTCTTCTCTATGTACCAATACACAAGCTTTATTAATCGATTTGATTTTAAAAAAATGACTCAGAATGTAAGAAAACATAATTGTTTTTCCTGAACCCGTCGGAGCTACAAGTAAAGTAGTTTTTTGATTTTCAAAAACTTTAATAATTTTATCAGTAAGTTGTTTTTGTATTTTATTAAGTAACATAAAAAATAATTCCTTTTTATTTTATGTTAACATGCATATTCCTATTTAATTATTAACATGATGGATTTGTTGATTATAATAATTATAATTAAATTTATTATTTTGAATTAAAAAATAATATATTAATTTCTATGTTATATAACTAATTATTTAAAGATATTATTCATTAATTAACCATTAACCATGGAATATGTGAAAAGTTATTAAATATATAAATATTCTAACAGTTATTATTCCAAAATATATCAATTAAAAAATTTTATGAAAAGAATTTTTTTTTATAAAAATTGAATAGTTTTTTATTTTTTTTATGTCTAAAATTTGCATTTTTCTCTTTTTTAAGTTACGATAAAAAGTAGTATTAAATGAATATATTTTTTTCATTATCAATACAAATAACATTATTTTTATTTTTTATGTTTTACTTTTACATTGTTAATTACAATGAATTTTAAGTTTTATAAAACATAAATTTTTTTTATTGGGGCGCCAAAGAGGCCTAAATATCTAGTGATTTTACCAATCACCAGTGTGATAAACACTGAAAGGATATGGTCGGTCAGTCAAACGAAAGAATGCCGGATTATAGCAGACCATAAAAGCGGGTTGCGACGAAGTAGTTAGTCAAGAAGATTCCGCCACCGAATGATTCCATGGAGAAGCCTTAAATGGCCTAAGAAGAAAAGTAGATGTAATTTAACAACCTGTCTTTTAAACTACTATATGCGAGCAGTTCAGATTCTACCAATACATATCCTCTAAGTGTTAGGTAGTTTATCAATTAATAAATCTGAAATCTCACCATTGATTAAGATGGTTACTTCCCCTAAAGAATTAAGGTAGAAATTTAGTGTAACTTGGGGAATCCTAAAGGTTAGTTATTAAATTAACTAATAATGAGCTTAAAGTCATTAGGCCCAAGGATAAAGCGACTTCTTAGTAGTCGGAGGAGTAAAACTTGATCTGGAATGATAAAGAGAATCGTCCTCCCTGGAACAAGGTTAACGACCTTGATAGGGCGAAAGAAGTCAGTAATTTATTGTTTATTCAATGAAATCAATCAGCTAAGTTTTTGTCAATCTTGATGATTATTCTTTAAATAACTAATTTATTAAAAATATATTTTAAATTCGAGATTGATAACATTATAAATATTTACTAAATATTCAAATCAAATTGCTGCCAATAAATTCAGTTTAGCAGATTAAAAATTAACAGATAGACTATTGAATGGCAATTAGGATCATAAAGATTGATTAATACCGCCAATAATATGACAATGGTTATTTTCCGATTGTTTTAAATTAGTATTTCTGATATTGCATGAAAACAACACTTCTCAAAATGTTGTGGGTATTATTTATAGATCGGTAAATAAATATATTTCGTTATTGAAAACGATAATAATCTATTTTTATTATCATTACTGGTTATTTTTTTGATAATTTTATTTTATATGTCAAATAAGAAAATATATAGAATTACGTTGATTTATTTTAATTTATCATGTGTTTTAGTGACTAATATTTAAAAATATTAGTCACTTTTATAATTTTATTTATTGCTTATTTATTATTTTTGATAAAAATAAATATTTATTTAGTTTTTAATTATTTTTGATTTTAATATCGATAAATTGAGCAAAAAAATATTAAGTTATAGAAAAGAAAGGTAGGTTTGGAATATTTTTAAATGAAAAAAAATAGTAAATTTATGTCAATTATTATTTTATTAACTTTTAGTTTAATTATGTTATTTTTATCTTTTTTTTATAAATTAAGCGTCAATAATATTTTCTTTTTATATTTATTTCTGATTTCGAAAATTATATTAGGATTATTATTACTGATTTTTAGTGTTTATTTTTTTATTTTGGCCGAAGAATTTATAGTAGGAGGATTAGAAAGTAATTTGCTTTTTTTAGATAAAGTTTTTTTGTATAATCGTGCCGAAAAAAAGCAAAATTATTTGTTTAGTACTCCTGTAGGTATTATCATTTCTCGTTTAATTATTATGTTTTTTTGTGGTTTTTGGTTACCTAATACTTGTTTTTTTTTAATAACTACTATTATGTTTAATTTGATTTTTACTTGGTCTATTAAGTTTTTGTCTAAACGTTATGTTGATAAGAGTTTTTTTATTAATTTATTACCAGTTTTTATTAAAAAAAATAATTTCTTAAAACTTTTAGTTGTTTCTTTAATTATAAGTTTTTGTATAGGAATTGGTTGTGGTTTAATTTTTTCTAGCGGTTCTTCTACTGGTGGAACCGATATTATATTTTTATTATTAAATCAAAAATTTAATTTTCATTTATGTTATATTTTATTTTTTGTAGATGGAATTATTGTATTTATTTCTTTTATGATAGATTTATTTCGTCATAAAGATATGAGAAATTTTATTATTACAAAATATTTTTTTTCTTTTTTGATTTTAATATTTGTTGTTAATTTAATTGCTTTATTTAAATAATAAATTTATCATATATTGAGATTTTTTTATTGTGTATATTTTTATTAGAAATAATTTGTTGAAAAGTATTTAATTTATTTTAGAATATGTTGTTCAGATAGATTTGCAAATAATAAAAAAAGATTTATAATATAGTAGTAATTTTAATTTTTTATTGAATTATATAGTGACGATCGGTTTTGAAACATAATTTTGTTTAAGATTTTTAATAAAATATTTTTCAATTTTAAAGTAATTTTGAAAATAAATTGAAAATAAATGAAGTGGGATATGATTATTTATGAATAAAACAAAGATTATTTGTACTTTAGGACCTTCATGTTATTCTGAAATAATTTTAAAAAAAATGATTTCAAATGGTTTAAATGTTGCTAGATTTAATTTTTCTCATGCTGATTATGATATGAGTAAAAAAATAATTTCTATGATTAGAAATATTAATCAAGAATTAAATAAATATGTATCATTAATGTTAGACACTAAAGGTCCTGAAATTAGAACTCATAATTTTGATGGTGATGTTTTGATAAATAAAGATTCTTTAGTTAGAATTTCTTCCAAAGAAGTTTTGGGTAATAATGAAATTTTTTCTGTAACTTATCCGAATTTTTATAATGAATTATGTGTAGGTGATTTTATTAATATTGATGATGGTTATTTATCTTTGCAAGTGATTGGAAAAGATGATATAAAAAAAGAATTAATCACAAAAGCTCAAAATAGTCATTTAGTAAAATCACGAAGAGGAGTTAATGTTCCTGGCGTAAAATTAAATATTCCTTTTTTATCGGAAAAGGATAAAAAAGATATTTTATTTGCCATAGAACAAAACTATGATTATATTGCGGCTTCTTTTGTTCGGAATTCTCAGGATATACAAGATATTAAAGATATTTTGAAATCGAAAGAATGCGATAATTTGAAAATTATTGCTAAAATAGAAAATCAAGAAGGTATAGATAATATAGATGAAATTTTATCTATTTCAGATGGTATTATGGTTGCTAGAGGTGATTTGGGTATTGAAATTGATGGCACTTTGGTTCCTTTATATCAAAGTGAAATTATTGATAAATGTCTTCAAAAAGGCAAATTGGTAATTGTAGCTACTCAAATGTTAGAATCTATGCAAAAAAATCCTCGTCCTACTAAAGCTGAAATTTCGGATGTTTTCAATGCGGTTCGAGAAGGTACTAGCGCTACTATGCTGTCTGGCGAAAGTGCCTCAGGTAATTATCCTGTAGAATCTGTTCAATATATGTATAACATTAATAAAAATGCCGAAAAATTTTTAGATTATGATTTATTTTTGAATTATTATGAACCTAAAATTTGGAGAGAAAAATTTTTATTAGGTGCAATTGAATTAGCTAACATTACAAACGCTAAAGCTATTTTAGTAAATAATTTTTTAGATGCTTGTATTATTTCTAAGTTTCATTCTGCTTTTCCAGTATTAGCTGTAGTTGAAAATATTAAAGAAGCATCTTGGCTATCTTTGTATTTTGGTGTCACACCGGTTTTAAATTATAACGAATTAAAAGAAAAAATACTTGATTATCAAATAGAAGAAAATCAATTAATTGAAGTTGATGTATCTCAAATTTTTATTAAATAATTTGATTTTTTTAGGATTTTATTAACTTAAGTTAAATTATTTAACATTTTAAAATTTAATATTTACGTTATTTAAAGAAATTAAAGGAGTTGTAATTTTGCCAAAAAAAATAGATGATTTTTTATATAATGTAGAACAAAAACCCATGTTTCAAGTTTTAGATGAACAAGGTTTTGTAATTAATCCTGAATTTGAACCTAATTTATCAAATGAAGAGTTATTAAAAATTTATGAATTTATGGTTTTTACTAGAGAGACAGATACAGCAGCTTTCCAATATCAGCGTCAAGGACGTATGCTTTCTTATGTTTTGAATACAGGTCATGAAGCTTGTCAAATAGGTCTTGCGGCTGCTTGCGCAGATAACGATTGGATTTCTCCTTATTTTAGAGATTTAGGAATGTTTTTGTATCGTGGTGTTTCTGTAGAAAATATTTTGCTTTATTGGTATGGTAATGAAAAAGGTTCAGCTATAGATTCTCAAAAACGTATTTTACCTGTTAATATTATTATTGGTAGTTCTATAAATATAGGGGCTGGATTAGCTTTAGCTAGTAAATTAGATAATAAAAAGGATGTTACAGTAGCAACTATTGGAGATGGTGGTACCGCAAGTGAAGAATTTGCAGCGGGTTTAAATTATGCAGCTGTTTTTCAAGTTCCTTTGGTAGTAGCTATTCAAAATAATCAATATGCTATTTCTACACCTAGAAAAGTAGCTTGTTACGCTGAAAGTTTAGCTCAAAAAGCTATTGCTTTTGGTATACCTGGTATAAGAGTTGATGGTAATGATATTTTAGCTGTTTATTCAGCGTCAAAACATTTTGTTGAATCTGCTAGAAATGGTAACGGCCCTTCTTTATTAGAATTATATACATATCGTTTATTGGGGCATACTACTAATGATAATCCTTCTTTATATCGTTCCAAATCTGAAGAAGAAGAATGGTTTAAAAAAGAACCTATTTCAAGATTTCAAAAATATTTAATAAATAAAAATATTTTAACAGATGAATTAATAAATAAAATTAAACAAGATATGATCGATAAAATTAAAGAAGCTCATAAACGTATTTTAACTTACGCTAATATAGTTGAACCGAAAGAGGTTTTCGAACATACTTATGAAACAATGACTCCTCAATTAAAAATGCAGTTGCATGATTATGAATCATTTTTAAAATCAACAGAAGAAGGGAAATAAAATTATGGCTTTTATGAAAATGAATATGTTAGAAGCTATTAATCATACTTTAGATTATGCCTTAGAAAATATCCCAAAAGTGGTTTTATTCGGGGAAGATGTAGAAAATTTAGGTGGTGTTTTTAGAGTTCTTAAAGGTTTGTATAGTAAATATGGATCTTCAAAAGTTTTTAATACTCCTATTTCAGAATCTAGTATTTTAGGTAGTGGTATCGGATTAGCTTTAGCTGGTTTTCGTCCTATAGCAGAAATACAATTTGAAGGTTTTATTTTTCCAGCTTTACAAGATCTATTTTGTCATGCTGTTAGATTACGTAATCGTACTCGTGGAAAATTGACAGTTCCTATGGTGGTTAGAACTACAATACAAGGAAATATTAAAGCTTTAGAACATCATTCTGAATCTATTGAGGGTATGTTAGCTTCTTTCCCAGGATTGCATGTAGTAGTGCCATCTAATCCTATTGATGCTAAAGGGTTATTACTATCCGCTATTAAATCTAATGATCCTGTAATTTTTTTAGAACCAAAAGTTTTATATCGTTCTCGTAGAGAAGAAGTTCCTGTAGAACCTTATGAAATAGAAATTGGTAAAGCTCGAGTAGTTAAAGAAGGTTCGGATGTTACTGTAGTAGGATGGTCATCTGCTATTCCGGTTATTCAAACCGCTATTGAATCTTTAGAACAAAATGATATTTCTGTGGAATTAATCGATTTAAGAAGTATTACTCCTATAGATCAAGAAACTATTATTCAATCTGTTAAAAAAACTGGTAGATTAGTAGTAGCTCATGAAGCTACTAAAACTTATGGTCCAGCAGGAGAAATAATTACTTTAATAAATGAATATGCCTTTGATGCTTTAAAAGTTGCTCCTATACGTATTACTGGTTATGACATTATAACGCCTTTAGCTAGAGGAGAATATCATCAAATTTTAAATCCTGCTAAAATTATTTATTATATTAAAAAGATGTTTAATAAATTACAAAAATAATTTTAATATTAACATTTATTAGTATTTTGTTTCTTTATAATAGAATAAAAAGTTTTTATATTATAAACAAATTTAGGAAAAGAAGTAGGTTTACTTTATTATGAACAATAAAAAAGTTCAAAAATATGAATTTAAATTTCACGATTTAGGTGAAGGTTTACACGAAGGAACTATTACCAAATGTCTTTGTAAAGTTGGAGATATAGTTAAAGAAGGTCAGGGATTGTTTGAAATCGAAAATGATAAATTATCTGATACATTATTGTCTCCTGTGGATGGTGTTATTTTAGAAATAAAATGTTCTCCTTCTGATGAAGTAGAATTAGATCAAGTTTTGGCAGTTATAGAAATAGAAGTTGAAGAATAAATATTAAAATATATATCAATAGGAATAAATAATAAATAATATTATTAAAAGGATAAGAATATATGTCAGATTTAGATAAAAAAATTAAAGATATTGACGAAATCGGAATTCATGGTAGTGACGAAATCGAAATTCATAAAATTTCTCGGTTACGTAAAACTATAGCAAATCAAATGTCTATTGCTAAATCTACTATTCCGGATGTTACTTTAATGGAAGAGTTTAATATGAATAATGTTGTGGATTTGAGAAAAGATTTAAAATCTCAAAATGCAACATCAACTATAAAACTCACTTATTTATCTTTTGTTGCAAAAGCTTTAGTTAAATTATTAAGACAGTTCCCTATTTTTAATTCTGCTTTTGATGCTCAAAAGGAAGAAATTATAATTAAAAAGTATATTAATTTAGGTATAGCTGTAGATACTGATGATGGTTTAATTGTGCCTAATATTAAAAATGCTGATACTTTAAATATTTGGAAAATTGCGGAATTGATTCAAGATTTATCTCAACGTACTCGTAATAAAAAATTAGTTTACGAAGATATTAAAAATGGCACTTTTACTTTAAGTAATTGGGGGACTTTTGGGGTTTCTTATGGTACACCTATTATTTATTTTCCTCAAGTAGCTATTTTAGGTATGGGTTTAATGAAATTAAAACCTATTGTTTTAGAAGATGGTAATATAGGAAAAGCTTATATGTTGCCTTTATCTTTGAGTTTTGATCATCGCGTTATAGATGGTGGTTTAGCTTCTAGATTTTTAAGTTCTTTTAAAGATTTGTTTAATAATCCGTCAATTTTAATTGAATAATAAAAATTAATGTATTAAATTTTTATTGATTTTAAAAAATTTATTTCAATTCATAAATACTTTATAATTTAAATTTGGATTTTATAGATTATAAAATAAATAATGTTTTTAAAATAATAAATTTATATGTTTTTGTAATTTTTAATTTTCTGACAATTCACAAAGTAATAGTCAGGGCGCCAAAGAGGCCTAAATTTCTTGCTATCTAACCAATAGCCAGGGCCGATAAACCCTGAAAGGATATGGTCGGTCAGTCAAACGAAAGAATGTCAGATTAGAGCAGACCATAAAAGCGGATTGTGACGAAAGCAAATTAGTCAAGAGGATTCCGCCACCGAATAATTCCATGGAGAAGCCTGAAATGGCCTAAGAAGATAAATAGATGTAATAAACTAACCTGTTCGTAAGTTGCTGAAACGGATAGTCCAGAGACTACTAATACATATTATTCACATATTGAGTAGTTTATCAGATAAGAAAACCTGGAATCAGCCTCTTTAAGAGGATACTTCCCCTAAAGAATTAAGGTAGAAATTTAGTGTAACTTGGAGAATCCTAAAACTAAGTAATTAAATTTACAAATCAGGA
>NZ_JAOSIM010000029.1 GCF_030586805.1 Candidatus Phytoplasma fabacearum | reverse complement strand
TTGTTTTAATTGGTAAAAATACTTAGTTTGGTGGTTAAAAAATAGAACTTAATGACGTAATCAATGGTGATTGTAGGAATAAATACCATTAAAGTGATAATGAAAAAGATGAGGTTATTTGGTAAAGATGAAAAGATTTATTTAATTAACATATTTTTTGGTTTCCTTTTTAAGATTTTTGGTATCAAATAAAAAAGACCCTGAAAGAGGGCCTTATAGTTGTGATTAACAATTATTTAATTTATATTGTAAATTAATATGTTTTTGGCTTAGATTCTTAATTTTTATCACTAATTTTTGATGTTTTGTCATAAGTTCTTGTATTGTGGGGTTTTGATAAGAACTACTTAAAATTTGAATTGCTATTTGATTTCTTTCATATGAATTATGCCAAATTTGTTCATTTATAGACTTTAAAAGTTTGATATCATAAATTCTTTGATAAAGATTTTTAATTGTTTGATCTAAATCATTTAATTGTTTTTGTAATTTTACATCATCATCTAAACTATGAATACGAAAATATGAAATTTTAGTAGCTAATGCTTTTCGTTCTAAATAAAGTTTATTAATTTCATTATTTATGTAATTTTCATCATTTAAATTATTCATCGCCATCACTTGATTATTATTCATTGTAAATAATAGTCCTAAAAAAATAAATAAACAAATACTGATTATTTTAAATTGATTTTGTAATTTAAACATTAATTAAATCTCCTTTAATGGTTATTCCCTGAATTTTAATATATTTTGGCAGTTGGTATAATTTTGTTACCATTCCGAGCTGGTTTTTTATTATTTTTAGCTTCTTTTACTTTATCGTTATTATGTTTATCTTTAAAGAGAAATAAAGTTTTACGGACAGGGTTGAAGTGTAGATGGAAATCAGTTAATTTAAAATCAACATTATGAACAAAAGCTTCACCCATATAGTAGTCTTGGTCTTCAGTTAAGAAGTGTTTAGGACCTTGGTATTCTAGGATTAAGTAATTACCTCCTGGGCCTTCGTGTTGTTGTTTTTTAATTCGGATATATAAATATAATTGACTATCATCTTTCTTATCGAAAAAAGAGTATTTAAAACCATTTAAAGTAGTGTGGTTATAAGTATCACCATCTTTTTTCCAACGGTCGAAAGGATGACGGTCTTTGATGTAGCAAACGAGGTTAGGGGGTTCAGGTTGGGATTGGAGGCGATCTAATACTAATTTTTGATTTATTTTGATCAGTTCATCGCGATTTTTCATGATTTTTTGTGATAAATTATCTAATTCAGGATTATTGGGTATAAGATTGCTACCAATCATTCGACTATTTAAATAACTTTATAAGTTTTTTTCTTTGGCTTCTTTTTCTAATAAATCTCGTTCGTTAAATAATTGTTCGGCTTTTAGTTTTTGCTGTTCATAATAATCAATTCCATTTAACCCATCAAAAGTGTATTTCGCTTTAATCATTTGACATTTTTGATAATCATCATACCACTCTTCTATGTTGTCAAATTGAGTATTTTTTAAAATAGGAATCGGTTCTTTAGGGATTTTAATGATTTTCATTTCAGTTAAAACGATAAACCCAATCAATAACGAAACCAGTATCCCTAACATGATAAAAAACCATTTGATTCTTCTTTTAATTTTGATCATCGGTTCTTTTTTTCTTTTTAACGTTTTTAAATATATTAACATTGTAACATATTTACCTTTTTCATTTTAATTAAAACCATTTTCGGAACCAAGAAGTTACGTTGTCAACTTTTTCGGTTATGGAATCAATAATTTTATTGGTAAAAGATTGAAGGGTGCACTGCACCCCCAAAAGTATTACAATTAATAAAATCTGTTAATCATGTTCAAGATCAACTTTCTTAGTTGATCTTTTTTGTTTTTTCAAATAAATGAAAAAAGATATCTTATTATTATCTTTTCTAGTTATGCGGAAAAAACTTTATTTTTATTTTTTATTTGATACGACATTTTTTTGAGTGGTTCATAAAAATTATTAGAAACATTAATTAAAGATATTTTAGATATAATTTTTTTATGTTTTATTTTTAAATTTTTATTTAATAAATAAAATTATTTTAAATTTTATTACTTTTTTTAAATGTTGACGAAAATATTAATATTTGTTAGAATTAATTAACATATTTTTAAATTAAAAATTAATTTAGTGTTTATAAAATTGATATGCTTATTGTATTTATAATCATATTTTTATTCTAATTAAATTTTTAATTTTAATCGGTTTTTTTAATAAACAATTAATATAGATAAATTAAATTATCTATTTATTTGATATTTTGAATTTCTCAATGTCAATATTCTGTTATTATTTAAAAAAATTTAATTTTGTTAAAATATTTTTTCATTTTATAATTATTTTTTTATTTTATGACAATTTTTTGATTTAAAATTGCGATGTTTAATAAATAAATATTTTTTAAAAATTATTAAAATTTTTTAAATTAATTTTAAATGTTACGATAATATAAAAATATTTTTTGGTAAATTTAATAAAAAATTAATTTTTTTTATATATAAATTATATTGATTTTCTTGTATTTTATTTTTTTTAATAATTTAAAATTATTTTAATTAAAAAAGATTAAATTTAGATAAATTAACAGAAAAAAGGTTTTCTTATTATGTTGAAAAAATATTTACAAAATAAAATCATTAAATTATTAATTGCAGTTTTTATTTTATTTTTGTCATTAAATCTTTTTTTAATAATCTTTTTGTAAATTGGATAATAAATTTAAAAAATTCAAATTATTTTCTTCTAATAAATAAATAATTCGGAAAAGCTAAAAATTAATATAATGAATGTAATAATATCCTCAATTAATATAAATAGCTTGTCTGATAATGAAAAACAATTACTTTCGATAGATCCAAATCTGTCTTTAAAAGAAATAATTTTAATTTTGAAGCAGAGATTATTGAATCAATTTCAAATAAATAATCAAATACACAAAGCTTTACATATTAGCAAAAGAAGATGCGCATATAAAAGTTGATAAATTTTTAAGTTATTATATACTTCTTCAAGATGAAAAAATAATTATGCAAAATTTAATTTACACAAAACCTGAATTTTCAGAAAAAAAACAATAAAAATTCTTTCGGAAAAATTATTAACAGAATATAGAATACATCACAAAAGGTTGCAAAAATATGTTGTTTTTTTAAAAAATAAATTAAATCCTAAAATGATTAGTGATAACTCTTTAAATATAAAAATAACTTTAAACAATAAACAAATGCCAGATATATTATTTTACATTATGATTATCAAAACAGTATTAAAGATTTAAAGGAAGAAAAGAAGCAACTCGAAAACACTAAAAACCAAGAAATAACGCAGCAAAAAAACTTAGTCGAAGCTCGAAACTATTGTGACTTTAACTGAAACTGAAGAAATTAATTTTGAACAAAAAAACATTTATATAATAAAATACCTGAATAAAAAAACTAATGTTCTCTAATAAATTCATTAACTTAATCAAACAATATTTAAAAAATTTTAGTTTGATTAAAAATCAAACATGGAAATCATTATTTCAACAATATAGTCAAATTTATTTAATAATGATTTTATGCGCAATAAATATTTTATTTTACTTCTTATTAATTAAAAACTTTAAATTATAATAATAACAAAAAGAAAATACAAAATCCTAAAAAAAAATCAATAGTTTTATTGCAAATAATTATATCATGTAACCTATAAAAAACTTATATTACAAGTAATAATCTGTTAATTATAATAAAGATCAACTAAGAAAGTTGATCTTTTTTTGTTTTTTGTTATTCCTGGGCTTTAACTAAAAATAATTAATATTATAAAAAGTTTGTTAGTTTTATTAAAAAAATCTCAATAATTATCAAGATTTATATTATTATTTTCTGGGCGCCAAAGAGGCCTAAATTTCATGCTATCTAACCAATAGCCAGGGTCGATAAACCCTGAAAGGATATGGTCGGTTAGGTTAACGAAAGAACGCCGGATTACAGCAGACCATAAAA
>NZ_JAOSIM010000028.1 GCF_030586805.1 Candidatus Phytoplasma fabacearum | reverse complement strand
CTCCTTCATCTGGTTTGTTCCGTCGAATCTGCAAATGGGGGGAAGTCCACGGAAGTCCAATGAGGGAAACCCTTTTTCGTCCAACAATGGAGGTTGTTCACCTGGTGGTGGTGGCTACGTCAAATGCGAATGTGGTTTGAGGGCTGTTACTAGAACATCAAATACCGCTAACAATTTAGGGAGATTATTCTACACATGCCCATTGAGAAAGGAAAAATGTAACTTCTTTGAATGGGTAAATCATAATGAAGTGTAAGGGTTCGATGAATTAAGGAAATTAGTTGATGATTTGGCAATGGAGATGAAGTTAATAAAATACTTAGTGTTGTTGCTGCTGCTGTTTCTATGCAAGTCATAAAGTTTTTTCTAGTGTTGAAGTTGTGGGTGTAGTTGTCGATATGGTAATAATTTAGGATATTGTCCAAAATGTATATTGCCACTTCAGTCCATAGGTGCCACATCAGCACTTCCGTTAGTCAAGACGAAGTGGATTAACACAATAAGTCATATAAAAAAGTCATATAAAAAAATCACATAGAGTCGAACAAAACATCAATGGATTAATACAAGTTAAACTTATCACTGAGTTAAGAACGTATTTCATTATATTTAAAGCAAATATAAATATTTATAAATCTATTTATTATATTTGATATAAAGTATGAGTCAGTGAGTGATTTAGTGAGTTAATTTCTAATTAGTGACTTATAATTAGAGTTCCGCACATGGATTTGGGTCTATTTTTAGACTGTTTAAAAAATAGCATTTTTTTAGTATGGTCCATTTAATCCGATAGTTAAACGGATATACTCCGCATATTACCCATTTAATAAAAAAATAAATTTTAAAATGTTATATTTCTAATTAATATTTTATATTTTTTTTAGTGTAATTAAAGCAAACAAACCTTTGAATTTGAGGAGAATGGATGAAACTACATCAAATAATATGGGATCAAATATTGTTAATAAAGATTGAAGAAGGATTTGATGTATTTAGACTTCAGGTATTTTTTTAATTGTAGTTGTGCATTTAAGTACTTGAACTTATGTTAATTTTTAGACTTAAAGTAATTTAAAATTTATACTTAATATATGCTTTATTTGGATATGAATGGTAATTTATATTTCAACATAACCAAAACATAACGGGTAATGGACTAAATGAATAGTGGACTTATCCACTTGTCCAGCTCTACTCAATACCTCCAGCGAGTAGATCACTCATCCGACTTTTTAGACAAAAAAAAATCTAAGTACTGGACATAGACATATGTTTTTGTTTTTGTTTCAGGTTTAATAATAATTAAAGGACAACACAGAATAATCACGTGGAGTTAGAGCTGTCAAAATGTCAAAATGTGTCAAAATTTAATTTATAAATGGGTCAGTCTAATCTGATCTATTATGGTGAAATATTTTTAGTCTGATCCGTTGGTGGGTTAGGTGGATTGGTTCATTAATTCACTTAACATTAAAAATTAATTAATTTTTTATTTTATTTATTTATAAAAAATCACATTTAGAAAAAATATATTTAATATTTAACAAACAAAAATAGCTTAAAATAATATAATAACATTTCATATTTACAAATACTAAAAATATATAACTAAAACCAACATCAAATCTAAAATAAAAATAAAAAAGTTTTAAATTTAGAACTTCTCTAAATAAAAATATTAATGTGATAAGTTTAAAATATGAAATTAATCCAAAATGACATATAACTAATAATAATAAGTATTAAAAAAAAATTAAATATAATAAGTAAAAAAAATTCAAAATAATATTACATATATTAAGAGAGTTGAATCTGGATGGACCGGATTGTAAATAGGATCGGATTCATTGCTTTTTAACCTACCAATTTTTTATTTTACTTTTGAGTTAACTAAGTTTTTAGTCCCTCAACTTTTCGAAACCCTGATTTTTAGTCCTTGTAAAATTTTTGAGTAAATTTTAGTCCTCCAAAAATTTTCCGCACATATTTTTGATCCCTGCTGTTAAAATTTCCATTAAATGAATATATGTCAGTCCACATTCAATACCAGCTGTAATTTTTTAAATTAAATTAAAAATAAATAAATAAAGGTTAACTAAGTTTTTAGTCCCTCAATTTTTCAAAACTAAGTATTGAGTTCCTCAACTTTTCGAAACTCTGGTTTTTAGTCCTTGAAAAATTTTCGAGTAAGTTTTAGTCTTCCAAAAATTTTCTGTCCATATTTTTTATCCTTGCCGTTAAAATTCTCGTTAAATGAATATGTGTCGGTTCACGTTGGATTGCAGCTGTAATTTTTTAAATTGAATTTAAAATTAAAAAAATTAAAAATGATTTTTAATGATTTTTTATTTAATTATTATTAAAAAATTATTTTTAATTGAGTCTAACTCCAATTACACTCACAGCCTCCGCTTTCGATCATTTTGCTCAAGGCTTTGGTTTTGAAATTGTAGAAAAAGCTTGAAGAAGAAAGAAGATTGAAAACTTTATTTATGGTGTTTATGTTATTTGACTTCTAAATATTGTATTTAACATAGTGAATGTTAATTTTGGATACTTATTTTCTATTAAATATGTTTACATTTGAATTTATAATATTTTTGTTTCCTTATTTTTTTTGCTTTACATAAAATTAGAAAAACAATATAATATAATTGATGAAAAATTCTTAGGTTAGGATAACTTCTAAATATTATATTCTCTTATTATGTATAATTCACTCGATAAAACTCATAAATTAAAACATGAACTAAATCTAAGGTAAATTTAATGGAAATAATTATTCTGTTGTTTCGGATCTTTCACTGGGGATGAAATTTCTTAATTGCATGTAACTTTTCAATTTAAAAATTTGAAATAAAATTGCTGTAAGTTAGGAACATTTGGGATCCCGAGTGAATGGTGTGGAAGACAGTTCTTTTACAATGTTATTCCAATAAATGAATGCCTTTCATCAGTTCCCAACTGTTACTTTCAATAAATTTTTGGAGAACTAAAACTTACTTGAAAATTTTTCAAGGACTAAAAAGCAGAGTTTCGAAAAGTTGAGGGACTAAAAACTTAGTTTTGAAAAGTTGAGGGACTAAAAACTTAGTTAACCTTTTTTTTATTTTAAATTCAATTTAAAAAATTATAGCTGGCATCTAACGTGAACTAACACGTATTCATTTAACGGAAATTTTAATGGCAATGATAAAAAATATGGAGGAAAATTTTTGGAGAACTAAAACTTACTCAAAAATTTTACAAAGACTAAAAAACAGAATTTCAAAAAGGGACTAAAAATTTAGTTAATCCTTTACTTTTTTCTTAACCTGATCTGGTTTAAATTTGTAATGAATTGGACTGATCGTGGATTGAAACTTGTTTTACCAATTTTACTAATTACTCGAAAAAAATTCATGAGACAACTTTTTATAAGATACTAGTACCAAGTACTTAAAAAGTCATATATATATATATATATATATATATATATATAGGGTGAGGATCCACTTACTCCAAGAGTAAGTGTAAAGAGTTACACTTAATCTGCCCCCTTTATTTTATTTTAATCTAATGGTCCATATTAATTTACTAAACACTCTCACGTACTCTTTCTCGTAATTCTCAAACGCGTTCCTTCCCATCTTCTCTCCCTGACTTCTCGTTCTTCTCAAACGCTTTCATTCCCACCTTCTCTCTTTGACTTTTGAGACACGTTTCTTCTCATCTTCTCTCTCTGACTTCTTTGTTCTCTCTCTCCATCTTCTCAAACAAACTCTTATCTCATCCGCTAAATACCATCCCAATCCTCATTTGTTCATCTTTTCTCATTCCATAACCATTCTTAAAATATTAATTATAACATGTTTTATTGCTATTCGTGTTTTATTAAAATATTCTTAGATGCTTTATGCAAACATGTCTTGTATAGTAACAACAAATATATTTGTTAAGAAGAAAGGTTGTTAAGCTTCACTTAGTATTTCAAGAGGCCACACAGAAAGCAATTGGATAATTAAATCATTTAACAATGATCACAATCATGTAATGCTTAAATGGCTGGTTTTAATTATAGGTTTGGGGAGGTAATACGCTCACAACGAATGAAATAACATTCTCAAGACATGCC
>NZ_JAOSIM010000027.1 GCF_030586805.1 Candidatus Phytoplasma fabacearum | reverse complement strand
ACTACTTCTTTGAAAACTGAAGATGATATTTTATTATTTATTATAATATTCTATATATTATATAAAATTATTAAATATTAACGATATTTAAATAAATACTATTTATTTAAATGAGATTTATTACGAAGAGTTTGATCCTGGCTCAGGATGAACGCTGGCGGCGTGCCTAATACATGCAAGTCGAACGGAAACCTTTGGGTTTTAGTGGCGAACGGGTGAGTAACACGTAAGCAACCTACCCTAAAGACGAGGATAACCATTGGAAACAGTGGCTAAGACTGGATAGGAAGATATGAGGCATCTTGTATCTTTTAAAAGACCTAGTAATAGGTATACTTTAGGACGGGCTTGCGCCATATTAGTTAGTTGGTAGGGTAATGGCCTACCAAGACGATGATGTGTAGCTGGACTGAGAGGTTGAACAGCCACATTGGGACTGAGACACGGCCCAAACTCCTACGGGAGGCAGCAGTAGGGAATTTTCGGCAATGGAGGAAACTCTGACCGAGCAACGCCGCGTGAATGACGAAGTACTTTGGTATGTAAAGTTCTTTTATCAAGGAAGAAAAGCAAGTGGCGAACCATTTGTTTGCCGGTACTTGATGAATAAGCCCCGGCTAATTATGTGCCAGCAGCCGCGGTAAGACATAAGGGGCAAGTGTTATCCGGAATTATTGGGCGTAAAGGGTGCGTAGGCGGTCTAGTAAGTCAGTGGTGTAATGGCAACGCTTAACGTTGTCCGGCTATTGAAACTGCTAAACTTGAGTTAGATAGAGGCGAGTGGAATTCCATGTGTAGCGGTAAAATGCGTAAATATATGGAGGAACACCAGAGGCGTAGGCGGCTCGCTGGGTCTTAACTGACGCTGAGGCACGAAAGCGTGGGGAGCAAACAGGATTAGATACCCTGGTAGTCCACGCCGTAAACGATGAGTACTAAGTGTCGGGTCAAACCGGTACTGAAGTTAACACATTAAGTACTCCGCCTGAGTAGTACGTACGCAAGTATGAAACTTAAAGGAATTGACGGGACTCCGCACAAGCGGTGGATCATGTTGTTTAATTCGAAGATACCCGAAAAACCTTACCAGGTCTTGACATGTTTTTGCGAAACGGTAGTAATATCGTGGAGGTTATCAGAAACACAGGTGGTGCATGGTTGTCGTCAGCTCGTGTCGTGAGATGTTAGGTTAAGTCCTAAAACGAGCGAAACCCTTATCGTTAGTTGCCAGCACGTTATGGTGGGGACTTTAACGAGACTGCCAGTGATAAACTGGAGGAAGGTGAGGATCACGTCAAATCAGCATGCCCCTTATGACCTGGGCTACAAACGTGATACAATGGCTGTTACAAAGGGTAGCTGAAACGCAAGTTCTTGGCCAATCCCCAAAAACAGTCTCAGTCCGGATTGAAGTCTGCAACTCGACTTCATGAAGTTGGAATCGCTAGTAATCGCGAATCAGCATGTCGCGGTGAATACGTTCTCGGGGTTTGTACACACCGCCCGTCAAACCACGAAAGTTGGCAATACCCCAAAACGGTAGTCTAACTCGTTTATTCGAGAGGGCGCCGTCTAAGGTAGGGTCGATGATTGGGGTTAAGTCGTAACAAGGTATCCCTACCGGAAGGTGGGGATGGATCACCTCCTTTCTAAGGAAAACCAATAAAATCAATCATCTTCAGTTTTGAAAGACTTAGGATAACTAAGTTTTTCTTCGTGACTTCACGAAGGGCCTATAGCTCAGTTGGTTAGAGCACACGCCTGATAAGCGTGAGGTCGGTGGTTCAAGTCCATTTAGGCCCACCAGAGTTATAGGTTTCGTAGGAACACAAATTCTTTGAAAATTAGGTAAATAATAGTTATTTATCCGGAACATTAAAGGAAATAAGAGCGCACAGCGGATGCCTAGGCACCAAGAGCTGATGAAGGACGCAATTAACGGCGATACGCTACGGGGAGCTGTAAATAAGTGTAGATCCGTGGATTTCCGAATGGGGCAACCTACTATAAGAAGTTATAGTATCAATTGTTAGGCAACTAACTGATTGAAAGGAACGCAGTGAACTGAAATATCTAAGTAACTGCAGGAACAGAAAGTAATAACGATTCCGGTAGTAGTGACGAGCGAATCCGGAACAGCCGGATACCAATAACTAGTTATCAAATTTTAATTAACTCGAAATAGTTGGAAAGCTATATCCCAGAAGGTGAAAATCCTGTAGAGGTAAGTTAAAATCTAGGGTATCCTCAAGTACGGCGAGACACGAGAAATCTTGTTGGAAGATAGGAGGACCATCTCCTAAGGCTAAATACTCCTTGGTGACCGATAGTGAACTAGTACCGTGAGGGAAAGGTGAAAAGAACCCCGGAAGGGGAGTGAAATAGATCCTGAAACTGTGTGCTTACAAGTAGTCAAAGCTCGTTTAAGAGTGATGGCGTGCCTTTTGCAGAATGAACCGGCGAGTTATGATATAGAGCAAGGTTAAGTTTGAAGGAACGTAGCCGGAGCGAAAGCGAGTCTGAATAGGGCGTTTAGTTGTATGTCATAGACCCGAAACTGAAGTGAGCTAGCCATGAACAGGCTGAAGTGACGTGACCACGTCATGGAGGGCCGAACCAGGACACGTTGAAAAGTGTTTGGATGATTTGTGGCTAGAGGTGAAATTCCAATCGAACTCAGAGATAGCTGGTTCTCCCCGAAATAGCTTTAGGGCTAGCGTTGGGTATTTAATAGTTCTTGAAGGTAGAGCACTAAATGAGTGCGGGCTCCACCTCGGGGTACCAATCTCAATTAAACTCCGAATGTCAAGAACCGTATCCCAGCAGTCAGACGATGGGTGATAAGGTCCATGGTCAAAAGGGAAAGAGCCCAGACCGTCAGCTAAGGTCCCTAAATTAATGTTAAGTGGTTAAGGAAGTAAAAACGTTAAAACAATTAGGAAGTTGGCTTAGAAGCAGCCATCTTTTAAAGAGTGCGTAATAGCTCACTAATCTAATATTTTTGCACCGAAAATGTAACGGGGCTAAACATTATACCGAAGCTACGGATATGTTCCGGCTAGTAATAGCTAAGGAACATGTGGTAGGGGAAGCGTTCTAACATCGTAGAAGCTATAGCGGAAGCAGTAGTGGAGAGGTTAGAAGTGAGAATGCCGGTGTAAGTAACGAAAAGATAGATGAGAATTCTATCCGTCGAAAACCCAAGGTTTCCAGGGGCAGGGTCGTCCGCCCTGGGTTAGTCAGGAACTAAGGCGAGGCAGCAATGCGTAGTCGATGACCAGCAGGCTAAAATTCCTGCACTAAAAAAATCACTGATGGAGGGACAAAAGAGGATAAGCACGCCCTTTATTGGATTAGGGTCGAAAAATCGAGTTTGAGAAGATAGGCAAATCCGTCTTCTTACTTGCCAAAAAATGAGATTTGAGGGTAACGTGACTGCGTTCATATTTTCTAGAAAAGCTTCTAAGGTTAATGGTTTTTTTACCTGTACCGTAAACCGACACAGGTGGGAAGGTAGAGTATACTAAGACGCGCGAGAAAACTCTTGTTAAGGAACTCGGCAAAATGACTCCGTAACTTCGGGATAAGGAGAGCTTTTATGATAAAAAGTAAAAGCCGCAGAGAATAGGCCCAAGCGACTGTTTATCAAAAACACAGGTCTCTGCTAAACCGTAAGGTGATGTATAGGGGCTGATGCCTGCCCGGTGCTGGAAGATTAAGAGGAGATGTTCGGGCTTGCCCAAAGCATTGAATTGAAGTCCCAGTGAACGGCGGCCGTAACTATAACGGTCCTAAGGTAGCGAAATTCCTTGTCGGGTAAATTCCGACCTGCACGAAAGGCATAACGATTTGGGCGCTGTCTCAACAAGAGTCTCGGTGAAATCAAATTACCGGTGAAAATGCCGGTTACCCGCGACAGGACGAAAAGACCCCATGGAGCTTTACTGTAGCTTAATATTGGAATTGGAAATCTCATGTACAGCATAGGTGGGAGACTGAGAACTTTAGGCGCTAGTTTAAAGGGAGTCAACGGTGGGATACCACTCTTGAGATTTTTAGTTTCTAACCTGCATAAGTGGATTATGAGGGACAGTGTTTGGTGGGCAGTTTGACTGGGGCGGTCGCCTCCTAAAAAGTAACGGAGGCGTTCAAAGGTTCCCTCAAAATGGTCAGAAATCATTTTTAGAGCGTAAAGGTATAAGGGAGCTTGACTGTGAGACCTACAAGTCGAGCAGGGACGAAAGTCGGACTTAGTGATCTTGCGGTACCGAATGGAAGGGCCGTGACTCAACGGATAAAAGCTACCCTGGGGATAACAGCCTTATCGCCCCCGAGCGTTCACAGCGACGGGGCGGTTTGGGACCTCGATGTCGGCTCATCGCATCCTGGAGCTGGAGCAGGTTCCAAGGGTTGGGCTGTTCGCCCATTAAAGCGGTACGCGAGCTGGGTTCAGAACGTCGTGAGACAGTTCGGTCTCTATCCGTCGTGGGCGTTGGAAATTTGCGAGGAACTGTCCCTAGTATGAGAAGACCGGGATGGATATACCGCTGGTGCACCAGTTGGTTCGCCAGAGCCATAGCTGGGTAGCTATGTATAGTCGGGATAAACACTGAAAGCATCTAAGTGTGAAGCCTCCCTCAAGATGAGATTTCCCTAAGAGATCCCTGAAAGACGATCAGGTTGATAGGCTAGAAGTGGAAGAGTAGTGATATTTGGAGCTGACTAGTACTAATAGATCCAACGACTTTGATGATATATGGAAAATAACTAGAATTTGCCTAGTTTTGAGAGATTCCGGGTGATTTAACACAGGGGTTCCACCTGTTCCCATCCCGAACACAGCAGTTAAGACTTGTGGTCCCCAAAATAGTAATTCATTTGAATTGCGAAGATAGGGGTTTGCCCGGAATTATTTGTAGTAGAGAATTAGCTCAGCTGGGAGAGCATCTGCCTTACAAGCAGGAGGTCGGGGGTTCGATCCCCTCATTCTCTACCAAACCAAAACTTCCAAATTATTATAATTTTTATTTGTGCC
>NZ_JAOSIM010000026.1 GCF_030586805.1 Candidatus Phytoplasma fabacearum | reverse complement strand
ATAAATTTAAAATCATAAAATCAATTAAAGATAATAAATGCGGAAGAAATAATAAAATAACCATTAATAAACTTAAGTTTAATCATTGATTTTGATAAGTAAAGAAATAACTACTTAAAATATTAAGACCATTATTTAACTTGGTTAACCAATTATTAAATAGATGCAAAATGATTTTTGTTATTAGTAATTAAATATTGATAAATTGGACCATGATTCCTTGTTTTAATTGGTAAAAATACTTAGTTTGGTGGTTAAAAAATAGAACTTAATGACGTAATCAATGGTGATTGTAGGAATAAATACCATTAAAGTGATAATGAAAAAGATGAGGTTATTTGGTAAAGTGAAAAAGATAAGATTAATCTATAAAGTTAAAATATTTTTTAATTAATATATTTTTTATTTTCATTGAATTATGAAATAAAAAAAGACCCCCCGAGAGTAAAGGGATCTTTAATTTGTGATTAAATTTTATTTATTATTATTTTAAATTATTCCATTAATTATTTGGTTGATTTTGATTATTGTTTGATCGTAGAAGGTAGTAAATGTCACGCCTAGTAATTTGTTGATTTATCATTTGGAGATTATTTGATGTAATTTCCATTCTACGGGAAATTTCTTGCATCCTATTTAAACGTGTTGAAGAATTTAAATTCATATTATTAAAAACATTAGTTAATTCTGTCACTAAAATGTTCATCTCTTCTTCAAGTTGATGTTTTCTTAAATTTAAATCTATCCCAGGAAAAGCATATAATTTTTTATTATTTTCATTATTATTATAAAAAAATAATAATCCTGCAAAAATAAATAAACAAATACTTATTATTTTAACTTGATTTGATAATTTAAACATTAATTAAATCTCCTTTAATTATTTATAATTGTTCTTCTTGGAACTTTCTGGTTTATCGATTGAAGGCTTATGAGAATAGTTTTTGTTTAAATTTAAGTATTGAATATTATCATCTGATGAATTATTTTCATTATTATTTATTGTAGAAATTATATTTTGTTGAGAACTTTCGGGTTGATCATTACGAGTGATTAATAATGAATTATTTTTTTTATTTTTATTATTATATTTAATAATTGCAGTGGTAATTAAATTTTTTTTATTTAAAAGTTCTGCTTTTTTTTCGTTATTAAGTTTAAAATGCGTTAATTCGTTTTGTAAGGCATATTCTTCTTGTATATATAAAGCATATTCTTCATCATTTGAAATTTCATTATTATTAATATGTTTATTACCCATTGCCATAAATTGATTATTATTTATTGCAAATAATAATCCTAAAAAAATAAATAAATGAATACTGATTATTTTCAAGTAATTTTGTAATTTAAACATTAATTAAATCTCCTTTAATGGTTATTCCTTGAATTTTAATATATTGATGGTGGATATTATTTTGTTACCAGTCAGAGCTGGTTTTTTTATTATTTTCAGTTTTTTTTGCTTTATTTTTATTGTTATTGATTTTACCTTTATAAATATACAAATTTTTAAGGACAATATTTAAATTAAATCTAAAATTAATTAATTTTAAATTAGTGTTATCAACAAAATCTTCTTCCAAATAATTGCATTTGTATTTGATTAAGAAATACTGAGTTTTTTCATTTTTTTGTTTTATTATTTTTAAATATAAATATAATTTACTATTATTTTTTTTATTAAAACAATAGCTTTTGAAGTTATTTAAAATCGTATTTTTATCGGTATCATATTTTTTAAAGGAATAATATTTTTTAATGTAATAAAGAAAGTTAAAAGATTCTAATCGGGATCTGAAATAGTTTGAAAATATTTTTTGATTTATTTTCATTAGTTTATCATTATTTTTTATGTTTTTTTTGGATAAATTATCTAATTTAGTATTATCAGAAATAAAGCTACTATCAATTATTTTATTATTTAAATAATTTGGTAATTTTTTTTCTTTGGCTTCTTTTTCTAATAAATCTTGCTTTTTAAATAATTGTTCTATTTTTTGTTTTTTATGTTCATAATAAACAATAATTTTATTCCGGCCATCAATAAATATATCCATGGTATCTCTCCTTTTTCATATTGATCGATAATTTTAAATTTAAATTATAAAAAATAGGAATTTTTTCAATATTTTAATGATTTTATTTCAGTTAAAACGATAAAAACAATAAATAAAAAAGAAATAACCACAAAATTATAAAAAATCATTTGATTATTTTTTTTAATTTTGATCCATAGGCCTTTTATTGTTTTTAATTTTTTTTGAATATAACAATATTCTAACACATTTAATTTTTTAATATTAATTAAAATTATTTTCTAAATTAAAAAATTATTGTTCGATTTTTTTCATTATTGAATTAATAATTCTATCTTTAAAATGTTGAATGGTATCTTTTTTGAAGATTCATTGGTATTTTACGATATCTTTTGTTTGTTGGTATCCTGTGTTTTGGTTAAATAATTTTTTTGATTTATAATTTTATTTTAATTTTTTATGAATTTTTGTATTTTAACTTTTCTATTGATAAGTTAATTTTATGACTAATTTGTTTGTTTTTTTTTGAAATTTAATTTTTGGTAATTTATATTGTTATCCTTTTTAAAGATTTTTAATCTTATTTGGACATCTTTAGTTATCAAGCGTTGCGCACTAAAAGTATTATAAATTAATAATTTGTTAATTATGATCAAGATCAACTTTCTTAATTGATCTTTTGTTGTTTTTTGAAAAAATTTAAAATAAACTTCTTTGCTTTATAAAGTAATCTTTTTTAATTGAATAAACTTTTTATTTTTTTAAAAAAGATTAATTTTTTCATTGGTTTTATAATCATTAATAGATTATTAAATTTTTAATAATTTTATGAAGATAACTCTTTTCGGGATACTAAAAATTGAAGAATCTAATGATATTGTAAATTTATACAATAAATTATAGTAAGTAGTAAAAAACCTATTAATTTCTCGAAAATAAGTTTTCTAATTTTAAATATTATTATAGTTAAAATTATTTTGTTTAAATAACAAATAATAAGATAAAAAAATATTTATTAAAAGTAAACATAATTCAAAATATAAATAAAAAAGCAGAATTATTTTATTAACATAGTTATATAATAAAGATGGATAAAATAAATAAATCATCATGAAAATACAAAATTTCTATAGTTATTTTATAAAATAAAAATTAATTTTCTTTATAAAATTTTCTAACCTAAAATTAAAATAAAAAAAAGAGGTTTTTTATTAATTTAATGATTAGATTAAAGCAAAAATTATTTTTATTGCAGTTCTTTTTATTTAGTATTTTAATATTATTGTTTATTATTAATAATAATAAAGTTATAGCTATGTATCCAGATAATACTCCTGGAACAAGCAATAAATCTTTAACCGAAGATCACGTGGCTATTGATAAACAAATATTAAAAGTCAAAGATATACTTGCAACAAGTAAAAAAATAATAATAGTAATTAAAGAATTCATAAAAAATTTACCTGATGAAAATATTAAAAAAAATATGTTTTATGAATTGCAAGAATCTTTAACTCAATTAATCGATTTCGCTATAAATCATAATTCAGTTACAGTTACAAATATAGATGATTCGGGAACGAGTAATCTATTTTCAACCCAATATTTAATTATAGATCCAATTATATTAAATATAAAAAACTTCATTGAAACTCATAAAAACATAATAATTAATTTAGAAAAAATAATGCAAGCATTACCAAATGGTAAAAATAAAAAATATCTTTTGTGCGAATTATATAATTTTTTAATACAATCATTTGATGATAATAAAAAAGAATTGCAAATTCAAGAAATTGTATTAGAACTAATGTCATAAAAAAAACATGACATTATCGTGTTTAAGATTAATTGTTTTAAAGATAAGCATGCAATAGAAGAATAATAATCAAAAAATAAATATAATTAATAAATATTTATATTATAATCGAGAAATTCAGTATCTTATTGAAATATATTTCAAGCATATCAGATAATTCATCATTTGAAAGCAAGTTGATTTTTGTCATTTTCATATCAATTATTATACCTACACTCAGGAAAACTATAAAATAGGATAAAATATTATAAATATATTATAAATGTGTTTATAAATTATATTTACAAACTATACAAGTACTACAAAAAAAAATATCTAACATGATAATATCAGAAACCAACAAATTACTTTTTTGATTTAAATTTTTGAAAATTACAAAATACTGAGAAATCATTTTTTTATTTAAAATAATACGCGTCTATTTAATGAATTTATTATTTTGAATATTATTTATAATAATTTAATGTATTTTTAATATATCTTTTTACAAAATTAAATTTTTTTAACTTTCTAAATTGAAAATAATTATTTAAACAAGAGATATTAATTTGCAACCTATAAATAAATAATTTAAGATTAAAATAAAAAATATTTTTTAATATTATAACAAAATAATAGTTATATCCTGTTAAATTTTCCAGTATCCGACGCATCACGCTGCACCCCAAAAGTATTACAATTAAATAATTAATTAATAATCATTAAGATCAATTTATCAGTTGGTCTTTTTATTTTTTACTTTTTCATATTTTAACTCAAAAAAATTAAAAAATATTTTTTTTATTTTGTTCGCCATTTTTTTAACTTTCTAAATATATAGTGAGGGGTTATTTTTTTAAACTTTTTTAAATGTAAAAAAATTTTTCCAAAGAAAAAGAAATTCAACAAATTTAACTCATTTAAAAAGAGCTAAAAACAAACAAAAATAACCAATAATTAGTATCTTTATTGTTAATTACTTAAAAAAATTGTATAGCAAACAGAGTTTAGCGTGATCGAATTTTGTTTTATATTTAGAAATTAGATATTAAATATTATTTATATATATTAAAATTTTAATTAAAAAAATTATTATCTTTTTGTTTTTTTGTTTTTTTATGTTATTATTATTAATAAAAGAATTTATTCTAATTAGAAATTCAAGAATATCAAAAAAATTAAATACAATTAATAAAATAAATAATTATCTGAGCGTCAAAGAGGCCTAAATATCAAGTTAACTAACCAATATCCAGGGGCGATAAACCCTGCAAGGATAAGAACGATTCTTGAAAAGGAAACTCTCAGGAATTACAGCAATTCTTAAAAGCGGGTTGCGACGA
>NZ_JAOSIM010000025.1 GCF_030586805.1 Candidatus Phytoplasma fabacearum | reverse complement strand
TCGCAACCCGCTTTTAAGAACTGCTGTAATTCTTGAGAGTTTCCATTCAAGAACCGTTCTTAGCCTTACAGTGTTTATCGCACTGGTCATTGGTTAAATGACACGATATTTAGGCCTCTTTGACGCCCGCTTTTGTATATAATAAATAATTAAAAGCTAAATGAACATAAGTTTGTTTTAAAAGTTTATTAAATTCTCTAAATATAAAAGATGTTTTTAGTTTATTTATTAAAGCAATATTTTCTTTTAAAACTTTTTCTGTATTTTTTTCTACAGAAAAATTTAATTTTGATTTAAAATAAAAAATCCTTAACATCCTTAAAGGATCTTCAGTTAATTTTTGATAAGGATCGCCTATAATACGAATAATTTTATTATGTAAATCTTTTAAGCCATCAACATAATCAAATATTTTATCATTTTCGTCTAATAAAATAGCGTTTATAGTAAAATCACGCCTTTTAACATCTTCTTGAACATCTTTAATAAAAATAACAGAAGAAGGATGTCTAAAATCTAAATATTCCCCTTCTTTTCGGTAAGTTGTTATTTCGAAATAATTATTTTCAAAAAAAACCTTTACAGAACCATAACGAATTCTTCTTTTCGGAACATTAAAGATTTCACAAATTGTTTCAGGTAACAGATTAGTAGTAATATCTACGTCTGTAACAGGTTTTTTTAACAAAAAATCTCTAACAGCGCCTCCCACTATAA
Organism: Candidatus Phytoplasma fabacearum; assembly: GCF_030586805.1. Taxonomy (GTDB): domain Bacteria; phylum Bacillota_I; class Bacilli_A; order Acholeplasmatales; family Acholeplasmataceae; genus Phytoplasma; species Phytoplasma fabacearum. Next base: position 6,137 of record NZ_JAOSIM010000025.1, on the reverse strand, counting down.
AAGCTTCTGCTTTATTATATTTTTTTAATATTTTTAAAATATTTTTAGCTTTATCCATATATAAGTTATAATTTAACATATACCATTTACACCTATGATTAATTTTCACTAATTAATTAAGCGGGAGGTATAATTAATCCCACACCAAGAGCATTATTTCCTACATGCGCTCCTATCACTGGAGTAATAATAACTTCTAAAATATTACTAATATTTAAATTTTTTTTTAAAATTTCTATTAATTTATTTTTCATAAGAGGATTTCCTGAAGTTAAAACATGTAATAAAAATTTTTGATTTTTTGTGTAATTATGAATTTCTTTCAAAATGCAATCAAAAGCTTTTTCCATGGTAAAAACTTTTTTAATCATTGTAATAACACCAGGAGCTTCTAATTTTAAAATAGGTTTAATATGAAAAATTCTACCTAAAAAACCTTTAGCCATACTTAAACGACCACTTTTAATTAAATGATTTAAAGAATCTACTATAAAAAAAATTTTATTATTTTGACGTAATTTTTCTAAATATGCTATAACTTCTGAAATACCAAATCCTTCAGAAAACATACGTTCCGCTTGTAAAGCGCAATATGCTTCACAAAAACCGACGCTTTGAGTATCAAAAACTATAACTTCTATTTCGGAAGCAACTATTTTGCTAGCAGATAAAATACTATTATAACTACCGCTTAAAGCACTAGATAAAGTAGTAACAAAAATTTTTTGATAACCTAAACGAGCTATTTGGCGAAAATATTCAACTATTTCTCCTATAGGAGGTTGAGAAGTAGTAGCGATTAAACGAGGATTTTTAGTTATAAAATCATAAAATTGATCTGCAGTTAAGTTTTCACCATCTCGATATTCTTGATTATTTAAAAAAATTTGTAATCTAATTAATCCAATATTATGTTTTTGATGAAAATAATCTAAACAACTAGTAGAAGTGCTTATCACTTTAATGTTCATATGAAATTAAAATCCTTTTAATAAAAAATATTTATTGTTTTAATTAATTAAAAAATCAAAAATATGAATATAAAAATAAATAAAATAATAATTATAATAACTCAATTTCTTAAAAAAATATCTTAAGAAATCGAGTTTTTATTTTAATAAAACATTATAAAATTTATGGTTATTTATAAAAAATAAATTATTTATTTTTATTTATAATGAATTTTTTATGAAAATTGTTTCAAGAATTTCCTTTTTTCAACATCATTAAAGGTTTTGTTTTATTTAATCGTTTAGAATTCATTAAAAGATAAATACTATACACAAAGAAAAAACAAATAATAAAAAAACCTACAAAACTAACTATAGTTCGATAACTAGGTGAAATTGAAAAAAAACCATTCTCACATAAAGGAGCAAAAAAGTTGTGAACATAATCGTTAGGAAAAGGATAACGTTGTAAACTTAATTGTAATAATGAAATTTTTTGTTGAAACAAATTCATATCATCAAAACCAGGAATTTCTTTTTTATCCAAAAAAATAGAAAAATAATGAAAACCATTATGAGCGATTTTATTAAGTGCCCCTTGGTACAAAACCATAAACATTTGATGTAAGAAAGTAAACGCCAATATAAAATAAGCGGTAAAATAAAATATTATTTTATTAACAATTCGACTATTCGCGCCTAAAATACGAGTAATACCTGCAGCACGATAAAAATATATTGTTTGACGATTAAGAAAAGACTTGGCTAAAAGGAAATAAAACAACCAAAATAAAAATATTACTAGAAATCCTACAAAAGATAACAGGTAAAATCCTTTTGAAAAAGGCAATATAATCATTTCCTTAAATTCTAAATATATATTTTTAAAAAAAGATTGTTTATACCAAAATATTTTTCCCAAAAAAGAATTCAAAAAAATCATCAAACTAAATAGTAACAAAGATGATAGAAAATTATTAAAAAGACTAAATAAATTTCGTTTCCAATGAGTTTTATAAAAAGATTTACAAATAGAATGTACTTCTTTAAAAGGTAAATTAGATGAAACGGATTTAAACTGCAAAAGATGATCGTTTTCAAATAAATTAGAAACTTCCTGGATTTTAGAAATAAATCTTTGTTTTTCTAAGTTATCAACATAAGTTAATAAATCTAAATCATTTTCATTCGATTGAATATTTCCATTATCAAAAGTACCATTTTGTTTGCGTATTAAATAATCTTTAACAATACCTTCTTTTAATTTAATAATAATATCAGCATTTTTGGTTGCTGATAAAACATCGTGAGTCACTACAATAACCAATTTTTTTTCAGAAATCTCTTTTAATTTTTTAAAAACTAAATTACTAGAATCCGGATCTAAATTACCTGTAGGTTCATCAGCTATTATCACATCAACATCTTTGATTAAACTTCTAATTATATTGGCTCTTTGTAATTGTCCTCCAGATAATTTAAAAGGCTTTTTTTTCAATAAACTGATAGGTAAATTAAAATATTTAAATAAATCTTTAATTTGTTTATGAATTAAGGGATTAACAACGCTTTTTTGTAATTTAACAGATAAAAGAATATTATCTAAAACATTTAATTCATTAATAAAATAAGCATCTTGCGTTATATAAGAAATCATACCATTTCTACAAGCAGCCATTTTAAAATCTGAAAAAGTAGATAAATCTTTATCTTCTATTAACATATTACCATGACTTATTTTTTCTAATCCTGATAAAAGATTGCATAAACTCGTTTTTCCTGAACCTGATGGTCCTGACAAAAAAACAAATCCGCGACTAGGTAAATTAAAAGAAATATCTTTTAAAATATCTTCGTCTTCATCAAAGCTTAAATTTACATCTATTAAACGAATCATATTTATAATTTATTACTCTCCATAATTTTTTGAAATCAATATATAATTAATCTAAAAAAATATTATTTTAACTAATTTTAATTTAATAACTAATAAAAATCATAAAAAAATATCCCTATTATCATGACAATTTATTTTTAGAAATATTATTAGAAAAATCATATAATAAAGTAGATTTTTGAATTAAATTAATAATTTTGGCAGATTTAGTAGCATTAATTAAATCTACATTTAATTGTAAAGTTTCTTTCAAATCATTCTGATGTAAAACGCTACTAAAAAAAACAGGTAAATTATATTCATAACGATAATTTAACAAAGGTATAAAAATATCATCTCGAAAAAAAGAATTCATATTTTCTAAACCAAAATCATCTAAAATTAAAAATGGAATTTTTTTTAAATGATTTATTTTATCTTCTATAATATCATGAGTCCATAAAAATTTAAATTGCCGAACTAAATCTGACATAACAATAAATAAAAAAGGAATATGATTTATTAATAACATTTTAGCTAATATTTTTAACATAAAAGTTTTTCCAGAATTAAAAGGACCATAAATATATAAACCCTTATTTTGCTTTTGTTTGATATCGATATTATTATTAGAAGAATTATATTGTTCTATAAGTTCTTTCATATGCTGAAAAATAATTTTTTGTGTTTTAGAAATAGATTTTATATTTTTAATATCTATACCAGTTAAATTTATTTCTTGATTAAATAAAATATTTTTTTGTTGAAAATTATTTTTCCAATCTATTTGTTTAGTTTTAACAGTTTCTCGCCACACTACATGAAAATAAGGTTTTTCTTTTAAAACCAATTTATATCCAAAAGGATTTGGTTGATCTTTTTTATTTAAATAATTAAAAACAATAATAAGATCTTCGTCTTTAATGTGTAAATCTTTTGTTTCGGGATGATTCTTAATATAATTTTTAATTTTGTGCAAATTAAAATTCGATTCTTCAAATGAATCCATAAAAACTCCTAAATAAAAATTTAAATATTTTTAAAATTTAAATTTGTTTAATAAGGATAAATTATTTGTTTTTAAACAACAAAATGTATATTTCAGTTATCTAGTGTAAATAGCCTCCATCTAAACCGAACAAACAAGTTTTTCACAGCATCCGGCTTGCCATAATTTATCCTCTTCTAAGGACTAACGTTGTGTCACCACTAGTTAGTTGTTAATTCTTATTGATATCATTGAATAAACAATAAATTACTGACTTCTTTCGCCCTATCAAGGTCGTTAACCTTATTCCAGGGAGGACGATTCTCTTTATCATTCCAGATCAAGTTTTACTCCTCCGACTACTAAGAAGTCGCTTTATCCTTGGGCCTAATAACTTTAAACTCATTATTAGTTAATTTAATAACTGACCTTTAGGATTCTCCAAGTTACGCTAAATATCTACCTTGATTCCTTAGGTGAAGTAACCATTTTGTTAATGGTGAGATTCCAGGTTTGTTAATTGATAAACTATCCAATACGAATATCATATATTGATAGCCTCTGGATTGCTCGCTTATAGTAGTTTGCGAAACAGGTTTTACTATTACATCTACTTATCTTCTTAGGCCATTACAGGCTTATCCTTAGAACCATTTGGTGGCGGTATCTTCTTGACTAACTACTTCGTCGCAACCCGCTTTTAAGAACTGCTGTAATTCTTGAGAGTTTCCATTCAAGAACCGTTCTTAGCCTTACAGTGTTTATCGCACTGGTCATTGGTTAAATGACACGATATTTAGGCCTCTTTGACGCCCTTAAACTTCTTATATAAGTTCCTTTAGATACATTTACTTGAAATTTCGCTTCTTGTTTTTGAATATCATATGAAATTAATTTTAAATTTGAAATTTTTACTTGTCGCGGAGGAATTTCTACATAATGTTTTTTTCTAGCTAAATCATACATTTTTTGACCTTTAATCTTAATAGCAGAGAACATAGGAGGAGTTTGCCAATATTGTTTGTTATCAAAATAATCAAAATTTTTTTTTACTATTGATTCGGATAAAATTATTTTTTTGGTATTAATTAATTTTCCATTAATATCTAAAGTATCATAATTTTTATTAAAAATTGCGGTTCCTTGATATTGTTTATCTAAATCATTAAATAAAAATGCCAATTTTGTTGCTTTATTGATATATGGATAGATTATTTGCGTTTTATTAATAGGATTTGTTTTTTTATCAACTATTACAAATAGCCCCCATCCAAACCGGACAAGCAAGTTTCCAAGCATCCGGCTTTCCATAATTTATCAATAAACAATAAATTACTGACTTCTTTCGCCCTATCAAGGTCGTTAACCTTGTTCCAGGGAGGACGATTCTCTTTATCATTCCAGATCAAGTTTTACTCCTCCGACTACTAAGAAGTCGCTTTATCCTTGGGCCTAATGACTTTAAACTCATTATTAGTTAATTTAATAACTGACCTTTAGGATTCTCCAAGTTACGCTAAATATCTACCTTGATTCCTTAGGTGAAGTAACCATTTTGTTAATGGTGAGATTCCAGGTTTGTTAATTGATAAACTATCCAATTCGTAATAATGTTATTGATAGCTTCGGGACTGCTCGGTTTCAGTAGTTTACGAGACAGGTTTAATATTACATCTACTTATCTTCTTAGGCCATTACAGGCTTATCCTTAGAACCATTTAGTGGCGGTATCTTCTTGACTAACTACTTCGTCGCAACCCGCTTTTAAGAACTGCTGTAATTCTTGAGAGTTTCCATTCAAAAACCGTTCTTAGCCTTACAGTGTTTATCGCACTGGTGATTGGTAAAATCACAGGATATTTAGGCCTCTTTGGCGCCCTATTACAATTAACAAACCTTCTGCTAAAGGATCTAAAGTACCTGTATGCCCTACTTTTTCTAAATTTAATTTTTTTTTGATAAATTTAACGACATCATGAGATGAAATACCAGAAGTTTTATTTACTAAAAAAAATCCCTCTATTTTTGGACAAATCATATTTTTTTCCTATATTTTCTTCTATTTTTCTTATAATCTTGTCATTAAATAATTTAAAATTTATAAAATCTATATTTATTTAATATTAAATGCTTAAGATTATTATTCAATCTTCTATACCATCTGTTACAAAATTTAACAATTCTGATAATATACGAATAGATTATTGGCGTTTCTTTGATAAGATTGATCTTTCTACCAAATATTACCAACAGCCCCCGTCCAAACGGTGCGAGCAAGTTTCCAAGCACACCGCTTTCCATAATTTATCCCTTTTCGGGTTTA
>NZ_JAOSIM010000024.1 GCF_030586805.1 Candidatus Phytoplasma fabacearum | reverse complement strand
AATTTAGATTGATGCTCTTAGATAAGTTGTTTTAATACTTGTTGAATAATGAAAGATTTTAAATGATCTTCAAGATTAATAAAACTTAGTTGCTTAATCTCGTTAAATAAACTATAAAATTACTAACCTTGGAATTAATAGGTAAAATCATTAATTTTCTGATTAATTTTTGTTATTACGAACATTTTTGTGATTAGAATATTTTTTCCTTTATCTATTATTACTATCTTATTATTGCGCAATTTTTTGGATATTTATGTTAGTTAAATCTGTTATTTATATTATTTTTATGCTTTTCTACTATTATTTTGTTTAATTAGTCGACTATATGGCTTGGGAATGTTATAACAACCGTTGCAGTTGGCTAGATTTTTGTTTTTACACGTATATTTTCATTACTATTAAAATACTAATAATCTTTTAATTGCTTTGTAATAAATTTGAATTAAATCTAATATTTTTTATTATTTTTTAAAGCTACAATTTCATTAAAATTTCTTATTTGGTTTTTTTGGTGTTCTAAATTAAAAAAACCATGTCTAATAAATTGGAATTTTTCTAAATTATTTTTAAAATCCAAATTGCTTTCTATAAAACCTTTGTATTGTACCCAAGAGTTAAAATTAAATAAACTTTTTATTTCTTCAGGTTTTTGATAATTCCATTGATTATTATTTTTTGATAATAAATCTTGATAAAAATTAAAAGTTGCTTCTAAAGATTTTTCCATAGTTAAAAAATGAATAGTACCGTTAGGTTTGCGTTGATTAAAGCCACTGCCACTTTTAGTAATCGGATCATAAGTAGCTAAAATTTCTAAAATTTCTCCAGAATTATTGGTTATTATTTTATAAGCTTTAATAAAATAAAAGTATAATAATCTAACTTCTCCATGCAAAAATAATCTTTTAAAATCCTGATTAGGTTTCTTTATTTGAAAATCACTATGTTCTATATAAATATTGCGAGAAAAAAAAACTTTTCTTTTTATTTGTTCGTCGTTTTTATAATAAGAAATTTCACGATATTCTATTTTATTTTCAGGATAATTAGTAATAGTTATTTTTAAAGGTTTTATAATAGCGATAATAGTTTTGGTTTTTAATTGTAAATCGCTTCTTAAACAAGCATCTAACATACTTTTGTCAATATTACTATTTATTTTCGAAAGACCGGCTTCTAGGATAAAATTTTTAATAGCATAAGGAGTAAAGCCGCGATTACGTAATCCTATTAAAGTAGGCATACGTGGATCATCCCAACCTCGTACCAAATTAAAATCTACCAAAGACTTAAGGATTCTTTTACTTAAACATGTACCGATAATATTTAATCTACCAAATTCAATTTGTTTTGGAACATGAATCATTTCAGTTTCTTTGATAATCCAATCATAAAGTGGACGATGATCTTCAAATTCTAAAGAACATAAAGAATGAGTAATTTTTTCTATAGAATCAGCTAAAGGATGAGCGAAATCATAAGTTGGATAAATATAGTGATATTTTTGTTTTAAAGTTTTAGTGTTCAAAATTCTGTATAAAACCGGATCTCGTAAATTAAAATTAGGGCTAGACATATCAATTTTTGCTCTTAATACTTTTTGACCTATTTGAAATTTACCTTGAGCCATTTTAGTAAACAATTCCAAATTCTCTGATATGGCGCGATTTCTATAAGGAGAATTTTTTTGAATTTCTCTTGTTTGTTTTAACTCTTCTGTATTCAAATCATCCACAAAAGCTTTATTTTTTTTTATTAATAAAATAGCTTTTTGATATATTGTGTCAAAATAATCTGAAGTAAAAAAAATTTTATCTGGTTTATATCCTAACCAATGCACATCTTTTTCTATATTTTCGATATAAATGGATTTTTCACGAACAGGATTAGTATCATCGTATCTTAAATAGGTTTTTCCTTGAAAATATTTAGCTAATTCAAAATTGATAACTATGGCTCGGGCATGACCTAAATGCAAAAAACCGTTTGGTTCTGGCGGAAAACGAGTAATAATTTCAGATATTTGATTTTTTTTTAAATCTTTTTGCATAATAGTTTTGATAAAGTTCGATATTATCATGAAATATTTATAATTCTCCTTTTTTTTACTAGAGTAAAAAATATAATACAATTTTTTGTTTTAATTAAATTTTTTTTATTAAAAATAATTATTTTTATTAGCAAAATATAAAAAATTATATTTTTTATATTAAAAATAAATTTAAATTTATTTAAATTATTTTTTTTAAGATATTTTTAGTATACTAAAATAAATATTTTTTTTTAAAAAATCTTATTTTTTGAGGAGCAAGTTAAAATGTTTATTAAATTAATTAATCGAATTATTTTATTAACAATAATTTTTATTATTTTATTTATAATCAAAAATGAGATAAATGTTGATTTTGAATCAAATTATGAAGATAATTATGAAAAATCTCTCGAAGAAATTAAAACAACTTGGCGAAAACTTGATCCATATAAAAACAAACAAAACAATTTTAATGAAATACAAGATTAAATTAATATAAAAATAATTATAAAATTGTATAAAATAGTTTATAATTAATATTAGAGAGATCATTTTCTATGATAATTGTCAAAAATTGTCATAGATTATGAACTCTCCTTTTTTTTAATATTATTTGAAATTAATTTTACAATGTTGTCATAAAATAATTATTTATAATTTATTAATTTTAAAATATCTTTTGGACATGTTCAAAATTTATCATTTTTTTATCTATGTAATAATAGAATAGTTTTTTAATAATGTAATAACTGTATTATATTTGTGATAGTTATTGTCCAAGCGAACTCTGTTTCGATTTATTTAATGATTGTGGTTTTTTAATAATCGAATAATAATAAAAGCATTAACCAGTTTGTTCCTACATTTTATTTTTTAATAATGAACAATTTTAAATAATTTTTAAGGTTTACAAAAACTTAATTTCTTGATCCCATTTAATAATTTTTTATATTTATAAAAATTGATCTTGATTTCTTCATTGATAAAAGAGCCGATATAGTTTAAATATATCGATAAATTTTCTTTTTTAGATTTAATCTTTATAACAGTGTATATAAATCAGGTATTATTTTATCTTTTTAAAATTTTATAATTTTATGTAAATTATATATAAAAATTTAGAAATTTCCGATATCTCCAGTTTTATAAACCGAAATAATAATGGAGATTATTATAATCATTAGCATTTAAAAAATAGTTAATCTGTGTTTTTATTATTATTGAAAATTTTTTCTACCACATCATCTTAGATAATAAAGTTTTCTTTTGAAATTTAATATTCAATAGTGTTTTAAAATTATTAAAATTCCGAAATTATTATATTCTAATAATTAAAATTAAACAAATTTAAGATTTTAAATTAATATTTTAAAAATAAAATATATTATAAAAAAATTATTAATATTAATATTATTTTTTTTTAATTTTTATTCTATAATGATAATTATTGCTATAATCATCTTTATATGCGATAAAATAAACTTGAAAGGCCCAATTCCAAATATCTCTAATTTTCCAAACTCCATAATTTAATAAAAAAAAAGTTTCTCCTATTAAAATATTATTGTTTAATATTTTATCGATATTAAAAACTTTAATTAATCCAGTATTTTTATTATATTCAATATTAGATTTCGGATCGAAATAAAAATTTTCTCTCAATTGTTTTTCCATTGACAGTTTAGAAGTTCCTAAAAAATAAGAAAATCTACCAAACAAATTATAATAAAATACTTTATCTTTTATTGCGTTAATTAAATTGAACGAAATTGAAGGATTTTCTGTATATGAATTATCAGAAATATTTACAAGAGGCATTGGAGAAGATTTTTTCGTTATTGGAAAAAATAATATTATAAAATAGCTTAACATGATTAATAACCAAATTAATAATATCACAATAAATATCTTGTAATTGTTTTTTTTTTGCTCATATTGTCACCATTTCTTTTGAAAAAATATTTTCTATTATCTTTGATAGATTGATTAATTTGGGGATTTTGAAGATTTAAATACTAATTTCGCTTTTTGTAAGTCTTCATTAATTTTATCTAACCAATTAGGTATTTCAGAACAATCTAATAATTGTTTAAGAGCATGAAAAAAACAATAACCATCTCCAGGTGTATCACTATATTCCTTAATATAAAAATGTTGATTTTCAAAATTTTTCATATTTAATGCAATAAAAGAACTATCTGGCGCTTGATATAAAGAATTAAAATAATTTAAAAAAATTTTTTCAGATTGATGCATTTCGATAACCAATAATATCTGTTTATTTATTTTTTTAGATAAAAAATCAATAGTACTTTGTATTAAAAAAGGATATGCAGTATTTAGTGTTTGATTAAAAATTTTTTCTTGAATTTTGTTCATATTTAATGGCGGATATTCCCATTTAACAAAATTCTCATAAATCTCTTTGTAAGTATTATCTTTTAATCCTGATATAAATTGTTCCAATCCTAAATAAGCTATTTTTGAAACTAGTTGGCGGTTTTCGTAATATTGATCATTATTAATTACCTCTGTATAATCATGATTATAATAATATAATTTGTGTTTACGGGTTATAAAACAATGATAAATAAACCAAACTATGATTACATGGAGTATAAATAAAAGTATATACAAAATATTTTTTAAATTGTTGGGTCGATTATGTAACATTTTTTTTAATTAATTTTATTTTTAACCTTTCTTTTTTTATAATTTCACTTTTAAATAAGAAGATTTTTAAAATATTTTCAATTTAATCAAAAAGATCAAATTATATTAAATATAGTAATATTATATAATTTATAACTTATAAATATAAGATTATTATATATAAAGACTTAGATTAAATTCATTTATTTAATTTTAGTTTTCTAAATATAATAAATTTATAAATTTAGATAATTTTATTATAAAAAATTAATCATTTTAATAATTTTTTTAGAGGTATTTTAATATATGTTTTTGAATAATCGTAAAATTTTTTTTGATTGTATAACTGATAATTCTATAGCTATATTTTATTCAGGTAATCCTCAATATAAAAGTGGAGATCAATTATTTCCTTTTGAAGTAGATAAAAATTTTTATTATTTAACAGGAATTAAACAACCTTATATTATTTTAATTTTAGTAAAAAAATTATTAACAAAACAAAGTTTTTTATTTGTTCCTAATATCGATCCTATAAATAAATTATGGCAAAATGATCAATTGGAGAAAAAACAAATCTCTGATATTTCGCAAATTTCATGTACTAATATTTTTGAAACGAAAGAATTTAATTTTTGGATTAACAAGCAAATTTCTGAATTAAAATTGTTATCACCAAAAATTTATTTTGATATCCCAAGCAATTGTAAAGAATTAAAATATTGTTGGAGTTATGAAAAAGTATATAAATTTTTAAATTATTGGCCCTGGATTGAAATATCTAATAGCTCTCGAATTTTATTAAAATTACGTAGACAAAAAAATAAAAATGAAATTAACTATATTAAACATGCTATTGATATACATTATCAATCTTTAATGTATTTATTCAAACAATTAAAGAATTGTCAATATGAATTTGAAATAGCAGCTCATTTGCATTATTTTGTATCTATAAACAAAGCTAAAAATGCTTTTGAAACCATTGTTGCTTCAGGAAAAAACGCTTTAATTTTGCATTATCATAAAAATAATTCTTATTTATATAATAACGATTTATGTTTAATAGATTCCGGAGTAAAAATGAATGATTATTCTTCAGATATTACTCGTTGTTTACCTGTTAAATCTACATTTACACCTATACAATATAAAATTTATAATTTAGTATTGAACACTAATAAAGAATTAATTAATTGGGTTAAACCTGAACATAGTATGAAAGATTTGAATCATTATGGAAAACAAATCCTATCTAAGGGCATGCAAAAACTTGGATTTGAAGAAAAAATTGAAAATTATTTTTACCACAGCATTAGTCATCATTTGGGATTAGATATACATGATGTAATTGGTATAGATGTAGAAGAGCCTATCGGAGAAGATAGCGTTATCGCTATTGAACCAGGTTTATACATTGATCATTTAAATTTAGGAATTAGAATTGAAGATAACATCATTGTTAAAAGAAAAGGAAATATTAATTTATCATCTAATATTCCTAAAGAAATTAAAGAAATAGAATCTTTAATAAAGTAAATAAAATATTTTAAATTTAATGATTATATTTTAAAAGATTAAATTTAACTCCTTCTAATATTATATAAATATTAACTATAGCGAAAATAAGTTAGAATTATAAGTTTTAAAATAGAGATTTGTTATAATATCAATGTTATTATAAATTATTTAATTTATGCATATTATTATTATTATTTATAATCACAATAATAATTTAAAGTATTAGAAATATATCAAATAAAAAGATGAACAAAATAAATTTAAAAAATATTTCACTAAAAGGAGGTTTTTTTTAAGTCTGTTAAAATTAATAAAAAAGAAATTAATTTATTTATTATTATTTATATTGTTAATATTGTTTTTTATTTATGTACTTAATTATATTTATTTTAATCAAGATAATTCAAAACACACAACAATATTACAAGATAATTTAGATTTTAGAATATCTGATAAAATACCAATTAATGATGGAGATCGTATCCTGAAAATTATTAAAATTATCGATAAACAAGGTAATATTAAAGAATATGATTGGGCGCCAAAGAGGCCTAAATATCGTGTGATTTGACCAATCACCAGTGCGATAAACACTGTAAGGCTAAGAACGGTTCTTGAATGGAAACTCTCAAGAATTACAGCAGTTCTTAAAAGCGGGTTGCG
>NZ_JAOSIM010000023.1 GCF_030586805.1 Candidatus Phytoplasma fabacearum | reverse complement strand
AAAAAGATTCTTTATCCTTGACCATCCAGACTTTTATTTCCGGATTAGTAAACTTAATCACTTAGTTTTAGGATTCTCCAAGTTACACTAAATTTCTACCTTAATTCTTTAGGGGAAGTATCCTCTTTTGGAGGCTGATTCCAGGTTTCTTTCTTTGATAAACTACTCAATACAGATCATTTATATTAGTAGACTCTAGACTGTCCGTTTCAGCAACTTCCGGAGCAGGTCTCGTTGTAACATCAATTTTCCTTCTTAGGCCATTGCAGGCTTCTCCATGGAATTATTTGGTGGCGGAATCATCTTGACTAATTTGCTTTCGTCGCAACCCGCTTTTATGGTCTGCTCTAATCTGACATTCTTTCGTTTGTTAGACCGACCATATCCTTTCAGGGTTTATCTGCCCTGGCTATTGGTTAGATAGCACGAAATTTAGGCCTCTTTGGCGCCTATTAAGTTATATTAAAAATTTTGATACAATATGGGTTGAATTTGAAAATATTGATAATTATTTAAAGCCCTTGAAATAGGGCATTTTTGATGAATAATATTCATAATATCTTTTGTTTCTTCCAAAGATAAGTTTTTAATGCCACAAACTAAACTAATATCAAAATAAAACCCTTTTTTATCAATATAACTTTTACACAAAACTTTTATTTTAAAATCAGAATGATTTAAATATTTATGTGTGGTTTTATAAAAATAGGGATAGATTATTTGCGTTTCAATAACAAGATTTGTCATTCAGTTATAGTTATCTATTACAAACAGCCCCCCTCTAAACCGGACGAGCAAGTTTCCCAGCATCCGGCTTGCCATAATTTATTCTCTTCCGAGGACTAATGTTGTGTCACCACTCGTTAGTTGTTTATTATGATCGTTCTTGGTTACTTAAATTTTTTAATACCATAATTTTGTTGATAAGATATCTAAAAATAATCTTTTTTACGTAACACGATAATTTGTATATTTATCAAACTACGCTAATACGTGTTGTTTATTATTTGAATGTATTTTAATTAAAATAGAATCTTTTCGACTACGATTGAATGAAAATTATGGTAGAAAATCGATAACATTTTTTATCCCATATTTATTTTAATGTTTATTTCGATAATGAACAATTTTAAATAATATTCAAGATTAAAAAAATCTTTGTTTTCCTTGATATCATTTAATAAACAATAAATTACTGACTTCTTTCGCCCTATCAAGGTCGTTAACCTTGTTCCAGGGAGGACGATTCTCTTTATCATTCCAGATCAAGTTTTACTCCTCCGACTACTAAGAAGTCGCTTTCTCCTTAGGCCTAATGACTTTAAGCTCATTATTAGTTAATTTAATAACTAACCTTTAGGATTCTCCAAGTTACGCTAAATATCTACCTTGATCTATTAGGAGAAGTAACCGTTTAACGGTGAGATTCCAGGTTTATTAATTGATAAACTATCCAATACCTATGTTTTTTATTGATAGACTCTGGACTGCTCGGTTATATAGTAGTTTACGAGACAGGTTTTACTATTACATCTTCTTATCTTCTTAGGCCATTTCAGGCTTTTCCATCAAATCATTCGGTGGCGGCATCTTCTTGACTAACTACTTCGTCGCAACCCGCTTTTAAGAACTGCTGTAATTCCTGAAAGTTTCCTTTCAAAAACCGTTCTTATCCATTCAGCGTTTATCGCGCTGGTGATTGGTAAAATCACACGATATTTAGGCCTCTTTTTGGCGCCCACATAGTAATAAAGATAAGCAAAATAATTCTTTAGGGTTACTAATTTCTGAACTATTCGCGAATGCTGAATTAAGCTTCGTTTTTAATCCTTTGTGAATAATCCCTATATCTTGCAATTTAGGTTCATAATAAGCTATAATTTCTATTTGATTTTTCATCTTTAGATATATAAATCCTCTTCTTTTAAAATTTAATAATTATTAAATTTTATTTAATTAATTGTCTAAATATATTTGTTTTAATTTGTTATTTTTTATAACTAAATTAAAAATATTATCATTTAGTAAGTAAATTCCATGAGCTGGATTTATGTCATCGTCTTTTATTTTAGTTAAGATATTTAAATTTAAAAATTTTTTAGTAATTGGTGATTGATTAGTTAAAGGAAAAGTTTGATTTTTATTTTTAATAAAAGTTTTTAAAACTTCTTGTTCTAAAAGATCACAATTTAATAAATAATGTTCGATTTTATAATTAAAGTTAAATCGATATATTAAATTCATACTTATAAAAGTTAATATAATTACAAATATAATTATAATTAATATATAATAACTCATTAGTTTCATTTAATCTCCAATTTATTTTTTGTTTTTCATCGCCAACATAATTTGTTGAATTTGTTTTTCGCTAGGGCTTCTACCCATCTGTTTAAACATTTCTTTGATTTGTTTTTTATTTATAGGAGGATTTTTTTCTAAATATTTTCTAATAACAAAAAACATTATCAATGCTCCTAATAAAATACCTAAAAATAAACCTGATAAAAATAAAATTGTTTCGAACCAAGTCATAAATATTTTCCTTTCAATTTTAATATATTTTTTGGAATAATTTAACCATTATTTAATCAATTTATTTTATTAAAAATTATCTTTAGTTGGAAAAATAGGTTTGTAAAAAATCAATCTTTTATTACCGTATTTTTTATTTTTAATTAAAATAAATTTTTGATTAATATCAGGTAATAAATTTTTATATATGGATAGATTATTTGCGTTTCGATAATAGGATTTGTCTTTCTAATATCTATTACAAATAGCCCCCATCCAAACCGGACGAGCAAGTTTCCAAGCATCCGGCTTTCCATAATTTATCCTCTTTTGAAGACTAACGTTGTGTCGCCACTGGTTAGTTGTTGATTCTGATCGTTCTCGGTTTCTTAAATTATTTAATCTTGTAAATTTGTTAATAAGTTCTCTGACAATGATCATCATTTTTGCATAAAGTCATAGTTATAAATATAGTTTGTGACATCCCAATTTTATTCTTGTTATTTGCATTTTGAATATATAAATTCCTTAATTTTTAGCTATTTTAATTTTTTTCTAATTATAGAAGAAATTGATTTTTGATCTTTATTTGCTAATATCTTTCAATAACTGTATTATCCTAGATATTTCAAGTAAATTAATAGTTTAAAAATATTAGTTAAACCGAATTAATTTCTTATATCTCTTAACTTTATAATTCAGTATTTGGATTCATAATATTTTCTCTTAAAGGAATTTTTTAATTTTTTTATTATTTACTATCCAGAGGTTGGGATTCAAATTAAAATATTATCTATCGATTCCTAAATCGTGGTGTCGGTTTTTTCGATAAGCTTTTCTATATTCTAGATTTATTTTTCATTTTGATTTTTTTAGTAATCGGATTCTCCATTTTATTATCAATGAATTTAAATAAACATTGGCTAAGAAAAATTGTTATTATTTTTCCTTTGGATGAACCAGATAATGATTTATATTTGATCTTGTTTATAATACTATATTTAGTCATTTATATATCGTTTTAAAAAATTTATCTTTTTTTTGATGTATTTTTGAAGTGATATCTGATTGATGGTTTTACAGTAACCCTAAAGATCGCTTTTCATAATACACTCAATTCCTTGGAATAATTGTTAAATGCGTTTGATGACGTCATAGTAATTTTTTTTAGTTCTTAATTCTGAACTCCATTTTGAAAAGATAACTTAGAAATAAGGAGTTCATAATTGTTCTATAACTTTATAAATGATTTTTTTTGAGAAATACCAAAAATTCTAATTTTAACTAGAATCTTTAGGATAAGAACTTATCGAAATGGCCATAATTATCAATTACCATTGAAATATTATCTTTGGTGGTATTATTTAATTTTTGGAATTTGATACCATCTATGATTTGATTAAATTATTGGTAGGTTTTTAATTCCGTGCTTGTAATTCTTTTTAAATACTAAACGATTTTAAATGATTTTCAAGATTAAAAAAATCTTTGTTTTCCTTGATATCATTCAATAAACAATAAATTACTGACTTCTTTCGCCCTATCAAGGTCATTAACCTTGTTCCAGGGAGGACGATTCTCTTTATCATTCCAGATCAAGTTTTACTCCTCCGACTACTAAGAAGTCGCTTTATCCTTGGGCCTAATGACTTTAAGCTCATTATTAGTTAATTTAATAACTGACCTTTAGGATTCTCCAAGTTACGCTAAATATCTACCTTGATTCCTTAGGTGAAGTAACCATTTTATTAATGGTGAGATTCCAGGTTTGTTAATTGATAAACTATTCAATACTTAAAATATATATTAATAGACTCTGGACTGCTCGCTTATAGTAGTTTGCGAGATTATTTTAATATATTAAAATAAATATCACATCTTCTTATCTTCTTAGGCCATTACAGGCTTATCCTTAGAACCATTTGGTGGCGGTATCTTCTTGACTAACTACTTCGTCGCAACCCGCTTTTAAGAACTGCTGTAATTCTTGAGAGTTTCCATTCAAGAACCGTTCTTAGCCTTACAGTGTTTATCGCACTGGTGATTGGTCAAATCACACGATATTTAGGCCTCTTTGGCGCCCGATAAGTTTCATAAATAATCCAACTTTGAGAATGAATAATTTTAAATAATTCAGGGAATAAATTTTTTATATCAAAAACATAAGGAGGATCTAAAATAATTACATCAAATTTAATTTTTTTAGATATAAATCTTTTTAAAATATTAAAAGCATTTTTATAAAATACTATTACTTTTTGATTATTAATTTTAAGCTTATTTTGATTTTTTCTAATTGTTAAATATGCTGGTAGAGAATTATCTACCATGAAAATCTTTTTCGCTTCTCTACTTAAGGCTTCGAATCCATAAGCTCCAGAACCTGCAAATAAATCTAAAACAATACTATTATTAATATCCTTCTGAATGGTATCAAATAAAGCTTTTCTAATTAAATGAGTAGAACTTTTAGTATTTTTAGATGGTACTAAGTTTAAACGAAAATTTTTATATTTTCCAGATATAATACGCAACATTACAAATATTACCAAACCTTTTTCAATTTAAGAATAGTTGTTTTTTTAAAGAATTTAATATTTTTATTTGTTCTGGAAAAGATTTAAAACCTTTTTGGATATAATAATCAAGATTATTTTTTAATAATTCATATATCGTTTGGTCCAAATTTTTAAAAGCTAATTTTCTAAAGTAATCGATATTTGGAAAAGTTCTACTATTTTCTATTTTATCACTAATTAAAATAATTTTATCTAATTTATTCATGTTTTCATGACCCCAAACATGTTTTCTAATGGCATCAAAAATTTTTTTATTATTAATATTAAATTCTTTTTGAAGTACGATAGGCGCACTGAAAGCATGATACATAAAAACCATTTGTTTATATTTATTAATAATATCATGATTTAATAAAGATAAATGGAATTCTAAAGATTCATTTTTAGTATAATCATGGAACAAAGCAGCTATTTGAGCTTCTTCGATGTTTTCTTCATAAAATAAAGCTAATTCAGTAGCTTTTTGGTAAACTCCTAAAATAATACGGATAGATTAATTGCGTTTTATTCAGCGATTTATCTTTGCTGTTTTATTTACAATCAGCCCCCGTCCAAACCGGACAAGCAAGTTTCCAAGCATCCGGCTTTCCATAATTCACTCTCTTTCGAGAACTAATTTCCCCTCGCGGTTGATTAGTTATTTATTCTTATTGTTCTTATTTTACTAATATCGTGTATTTGCTGATTGGTTATCTTACGATGACAATCTTTACACAATACCTTTGTTCTTTTATTAAATGCTGTTAACGTGTTGTAAAAGTTATTCATTCCCTGCTGGAGTTCTCTTTTTAAAGAGTAGCCATTTGATGAACAATATTGAATTCTATTCGATGTTCGTGAAAAGTTTAGTTTCTGGTGAAACCGTTGTTGACACAATATATCAACCTCTTTCTCGATACCATTGAATAAATAATAAATTACTTTCTTTTTTCGCCCTATAAGAGTAATTAACTCTCTTCCTGGTAAGCCGATTAACTAAATTATTCCAAATCTAGGTTTACCCTTACGACTACTAAAAAGATTCTTTATCCTTGACCATCCAGACTTTTATTTCCGGATTAGTAAACTTAATTACTTAGTTTTAGGATTCTCCAAGTTACACTAAATTTCTACCTTAATTCTTTAGGGGAAGTATCCTCTTTTGGAGGCTGATTCCAGGTTTCTTTCTTTGATAAACTACTCAATACAGATCATTTATATTAGTAGACTCTAGACTGTCCGTTTCAGCAACTTCCGGAGCAGGTCTCGTTGTAACATCAATTTTCCTTCTTAGGCCATTGCAGGCTTCTCCATGGAATTATTTGGTGGCGAAGTCTTTTTGACTAATTTGCTTTCGTCGCAACCCGCTTTTATGGTCTGCTCTAATCTGACATTCTTTCGTTTGTTAGACCGACCATATCCTTTCAAGGTTTATCTGCCCTGGCTATTGGTTAGATAGCACGAAATTTAGGCCTCTTTGGCGCCCTGATTTAAACGATAAATATCATTTTTAAATTTATTATTAATTTTTTTTAAAACTTTTTCTATCAACATAAATTACAATTATCTTTTATTTAATAAAATTCTTAAACTTTTTATTATAAATATTTAAATTAGTTTTTCGAATTAAATTAATTAAAGGTCTTTCTATACGAATAGATTATTGACGTTTCTTTGATAGGATTTATCTTTCTATCAAATATTACCAACAGCCCCCGTCCAAACGGTGCGAGCAAGTTTCCAAGCACACCGCTTTCCATAATTTATCCTTTTTCTAGGTTTAACTTCGTGTCACCACTGGTTAAATGTTTATTCTTGACCTTTTATTCTTTTCAAATATTCTATAAGCCTTTTGGATGATTCTATCTTGAATAGTAGGAATTCCAAGTAGTCTAGTTTTATCTTTTCCTTTCGGAATATGAACTCTTTTAACCAGTTTCGGGTTATATTGGTTGTGAACATATTTTTGGTGATATTTCTTTAACTTGTTTAAGTCCATATCATCTATTATTCTCCCATCAATTCCCAGTGTTTCTGCCCCGTTATTGGTAGCAATCTGATGAAAATTGAGGTAGGTATTAATTAAGTTGTTCATTCCCCATTTGAGTTCTTGTTTTAATATGTGTTGTTTTAAAGATTGGTCGTGAATTTTACTCA
>NZ_JAOSIM010000022.1 GCF_030586805.1 Candidatus Phytoplasma fabacearum | reverse complement strand
ATTGAGACCACAGAAGGAATAGGTAAAACCTAGAAAAATGATTTTGAGTTCTTAAAATCGAAACTTCTCTGGACAATGAGTAAGATTCACGACCAATCTTTAAAACAACACATATTAAAACAAGAACAAAAGGTCAAGAATAAACATTTAACCAGTGGCGACACGAATTTAAACCCGGAAGGGGATAAATTATGGAAAGTCGGATGCTGGGAAACTTGCTTGCGCTGTTTGGGCGGGGGGGCTGTTAATAATAGTTAATAGAAAGATAAATCCTATTAATGAAACACCAACAATCTATCTGCATAATTAGAAAGTTTAAATGTTATTTAAAGGTTTTATAATTAAGTTTGTAACTTTAAATTTTATTAGCATTATTTAAAAAAGATTAAAATCAATTTAAGAAGAGATTTGAATATTTTAGATTTTAGGTTTGTGATTATTTATTTTGTTTTATGGAATGACTAATTGATAATATACCATCATTATATATTTTGTGTAATGATGGTAATTTTGTTTATTTATTATTATATTTAATAGTTTTATATTGGTTTAGATATAATGATGAATGAATAAAAGAGATATTATTTTTTTATTTAATTTTAGATTAAAAATAGAAAGAATTGGAACTTATTTATATATATGATTTTAGTCAAATATCCATTATCATCTGTTTATAAACCTTATTTTTATTATGCTTTGGAAGAGTATATTTTAAATAATTTTTTAAAATGTGATGATGAAATTTATTTTTTTTTCTGGACTATGCAAGGAATAGTTATTGGTCGTAATCAGATTATTGAAAATGAAATTAATTTAGAATTTATCAAAAAAAATAAAATTGAATTTTTTCGTAGGCCTAGTGGTGGTGGTTGCGTTTATAATGATTTTAATACGCCAATTTTTAGTTTTATTTTTAGAAATAACTTTTTAGATTTTAGTTTTAAAAAACATTTAAATCTTATTATTCAAGCATTTCATCATTTAGGAATACATTTATATTTTGGTGGTCGTAATGATATTTTATTTAAAGGTAAAAAGGTTTCTGGTAATGCTTTTTGGAAAAATAAAAATGGTATTGTTATGCATGGTACTTTACTTTATCAATGTGATATAGATACAATGATACGTTGCATTACCCCGAATAATCAAAAATTAATTTCTAAAGGTATCGATAGTGTTCGTTCTCGAGTACTGAATTTAAAAGATTATTTGTCCGATATGACACAAGAAACATTAGTGAATTATTTAGAAAAATTTTTAAAAAAACAAGAATTAAATTTAACTAAACAAGATTTAGTTATCGTTAATAAATTATCTCTGAAATATAATTCTTTTGAATGGTTATTTAATCATCCTATGTATTCGAAACATTTGCAACATCGTTTTGAATGGGGCGAAATAAAAGTTTTTTTAGAATTAGAAAATGGTTATATTAAAAAAATGCAATTATGTGGTGATTTTTTTCATATTCTAGAGAATTTAGAAAAATTTTGTGGTTTTTTTGAAAATGTTTTGTTTAAAATAGAAGATATTAAAAAAGTTTTGCAAAAAGTTAATATTAATGATTATATTTTAAATGCTTCAAATGAAGATTTTTTGCTCTTATTAAAACAAGGTTTAATTGATAATATAAAATAATCATAAATAATTTTTTTATAAAAGGATTAAAAAAATATTTATTAGGATTTTTCTTGTAACATATACTTATTAATTACCATTTTTTTGTTTATCCTTATTAATAAAAATGTATAATATAAGAAAGGTATATTGTAAAGGTTCATTATGAAGATTTTTTCATTAAAAAAAGTAATTATTAGTGCTTTATTATTAACAATTTCTTTCTTTATTGAATTTGTATTTACTAAATTTTTTTTTCAAGATTGCCATGAATCTTTAATAAAATTAGAGTTATTGCCTATAGTTTTAATAGGTTTTTTATTCGGTTTTAAATTTAGTGTATGCGCTAATTTTGTGTATGTTATAATCCATACTGCGTTAGAATGGCCTATTATTAATGCATTTAGTTTAACTCAAACTAAATATTTGAAATTATTATTTGTAATATTTTTTTTTATTTTACCATATATGGCTTATTCTTTATCTGGTTTATTTCATTCGACGAAATCGCCATATTTAATGAAAAAAAATATTATAACAAGTTTATTATTGATTTCTTTTATTCAAATTATTTCTTATATCTTTTGTATTTATAGTTTTTATTATTATTCTTATGATTCTTTATTTTTTATATTTGAATCGGATTCTTGGATAATAAGTCAATTACATTCCGTTTTATCTATATATTGGATTTTTTTTATTTATATTAATATTACGATTTTTTTAACTAATACGATTATTGGATGCATTTTGTTGTTTTTAAAACCTATTATTAACGAAAATACTGAATTTAATTTATAAATTAATTTTAATTAAATTTAATATTTTAGAGAAATTTATTAACAATTTGTAAATAATCTAATCTAGGGCGATAATTATAAGGAATCTGCCATAATTCATTAATAAAAGTTTGATAATCGATGCTTTTGGATGAATATTGTTTTTTAAAATTAATTAAAAAAGATATAGGTAGATAAAAATATTGGTTATAACGTTTGAAGTGAATAATTAAAAACGCTATCCCTTTCAATTCATGTATCTTTTGTAAACAAATTATTTGATGATTTGGAATATTTTTTAAAGGAAATTTATTTAGATTGTTAGTTTCTTTTGCATCGAAAGATAAATATTTACCTTTATAAATGCCTTGATAATCTGGTAAAGATTTTAAACGGTAATAAGCCTCTATAATTTTAGTTTTGTTTCTTTGTGCGTATTCTACTTTAACCACTTGTATAGGAATTTCATTCTTATTAATAAAAGCAATCTGATTTTCCTGATAAAATTTATTGGTTAAATTAATATCTTGTTCTAATTGTTTGCCTAAATTACTTTTTTTATTATAATTTAAATTTTGATTATTAATTTTAGCTGGATATTTCATATTTTATTTATCTGATAACTTTCTAAATAAATAGAAAAAATTGATATTAATTGTTTTAAAGCTATAATAAATAGTGATTAACCAAATTTAAGTGGTTTCAAAAATAATTAACATCATATTAAAATTTATTTATTTTTATTTTAAAAATATAATATTTATATTATAAACTTTAATTAATAATGATAAAAAAATAATAAAACTAATCGGTAATAAATTTTTTGGAAATTATTTAAATCAATGATATTATACATTATTAATTTTTTAAGGGAGTTCTATTAAAAAAAATGCAAGAAATAAATTTTTTCGCTTTAGGGGGTATAGGGGAAAATGGAAAAAATTTTTACCTCTTAAAAATCAATTTTTCTTATTTTATTTTAGATGCTGGTTTGAAATATCCTAGTGTATTAGTAAATGGTATTGATGCTATTTTGCCGGAATATCACAAATTAGAATCTATTAAAGATCAAATTAAAGGTATTTTTATTACTTCAGCTTTAGAAACTTATTCAGGAGCTCTAGCTTATTTAATAAAAGAATGGTCAATTCCTATTTATGCTTCGGATTTTACTATAGAAGTAATTAAATTTAATTTAAAACAAGCAAATATAGATTTATCTTGTTTATCTTTTAATACGATAAAAGATGATATTAAAATTATTATTGATGATATTAAAATTTTTGTTTTTGGTATATCTCATTTTTTGCCAGGAACTTTAGGTTTAGCTTTTGAAACTTCTTCCGGAATGATTATATATATGAGTGCTATGCATATGCAACAATCTAAAAATAATTTTTTTCAAACTAACTTTACTACTTTAGTAGAATTGGCTCGTAAAAAAGTTTTAGCTTTATTATTGGTTTCTCAAGGAGCTTTGAGCTTGGTTAAGCCTAAAAGGGAAGAAATTTTAGAACATCATTTGAGTAGTTTTTTCGGTAGTATAGAAAATAATATTATTGTTACTTTTTTAATTCCAGATTTATTAAAAATTCAAATGGTTATTGATTTAGCTGTACAAGCTAATTTGAAGATTATTATTTTAGGTCGTAAAAGTGAAAAAATTATTGATATCGCTCTATTAAAAAAATATTTAAAAATTCCCGAAAATACTTTAATTAATTTAAAAAATTCTAAAGATTATTTGAAATATAAAAATGTTGTTGTATTAGTGTTTGGTCGACGTTTTGAATCTTTTTATCGTTTGCAACGAATGTGTAAAAAAACTGATCGTTTAATGAGATTGCATATAGCTGATAAAATTTTATTATTTTCTGTAGATTTACCTGGTATTGATAAAGTTCAAAACAAAACTATTGATATATTATCGAGAAATGGTTTTCAAGTAGAATTTTTAATTAAAGATTTATTTCAAAACTTATCTTATGATTATCAAGAATATTTAAAGTTATTATTATATTTGTTAAAACCAAAATTTTTTTTACCTATTTCAGGGGAATATAGGCATCAATATTATGTCAAAAAAATAGCTCAAAATTTTAATTTCCCAGATAATAAAATTTTTTTAATAGAAAATGGTGATATGTGGTTTTATGATAGTGTGCATAAGCCTTTAATTAAAAAAAATTTTTTTAAAAATTTAGGTGAAATTTTAATTGACGGTACCCCGGTTATAGATGGTAATAATTTTATTATTAAAGATAGAGAATTATTAGCTAATGATGGTATTTTGATTATAGCCTGCAATTTAGATCTACGTTTACGTAAAGTAATCGGAGATATCCAAAATATTAAGTTAGTTAGTAAGGGGTTTTTAGATAAAACGAAAATAGAACCTTTAATACAACAATTAAAAGAATTATTTTTGAAAATAAGTACACAGTTTATACACATCAATAAACAAATTAAATGGAGTGATTTTAAAAATAGTTTACGAGAAGAGTTATCTAAATTTATTTTTAAAGCTACTAAAAAAAAACCTGTTATTATTCCTGTTTTAATCTCGGCAACTCGTTCAACAATTGATAAAGATTTAAATTTTAATTCGAATATTGTAATTGAAAGCAAAGGATAATTTACAAATGGTAGAATATGTTTCTCAACGCCCTAAATTTGACATTTTATTTTATGCTTTAGGTGGATTAGGTGAAGTAGGTAAAAATATGTATGTGGTCGAAATTCAAGGTAAAATTTTTATCATGGATTCGGGCATGTCTTTTTCTGAAGATTCTTTTTTAGGTATTAATTATATAATTCCTAGTTATGAATATTTAATTAAAAATGAACATAAAATCGAATGTCTTTTAATTACTCATGGTCACGAAGATCATATCGGTAGCATTCCTTTTTTATTGCGTAAAGTTAAAATACCTAAGATTTTAGTAACTGGTATTGCTTATGATTTAATTGAATTTAAATTAATAGAGCATAAATTACAAAAATATATGCATATTTTGGAAAAATACGAAGAAGAATCTGAATTAGTTTTCGGACAGGTTACAATTTCTTTTGTGCGTTTAAATCATTCAATACCTGATACTTTTGGTATTGTTTTTCAATATAATAAAAATATTATTTTTTACACTGGCGATTTTAAAATTGATCATACTCCTGAAGGACCTTTAGCAGATTATGCTAAATTAGCTGATTTAGGTAAAAAAGGAGTTTTATGTTTGTTATCGGACTCTACTAATGCTCAACAAAAAGGTTTTATAGAATCTGAAAATAAAATTGGAGATACTATTAACAATTTGTTTTATCAAATTAAAGGTAGAATTGTTATTGTTACTTTTGCTTCCAATTATTATCGAATTAAACAAATTATTCAAGCTAGTGTTTTAACTAAAAGAAAAGTAGCTGTTTTTGGACGAAGTATGGAAAAAGCAATTGAAGTTGGAGCTAAAAATGGTTATTTAAAGGTTCCCAAAGAATTTTTAGCAAATAGTAACAATATTAATGCTAATGATGAAGATATTACTTTATTATGTACTGGTTCTCAAGGAGAGCCTCTAGCTGCTTTAAGTCGCATGGCAAATGGTACTCATCGACAAATTAAATTAAATCACAAAGATACAGTGATTTTTTCATCTTCTCCGATCCCTGGAAATCAAGATAGTGTTAATAAAGTTTTGGATTTGTTGTATAAAATGGAAGTTAATGTAATTTTACATGGTTTTTTAGTAGATACTCATGCTTCCGGACATGCTAGTCAAAATGATTTAAAATTAATGTTAAATTTAATAAAACCGCGTTTTTTGGTTCCGGTTCATGGAGAATATGTTATGTTAATGGCTCATAAAAAGTTAGCTGTTGAATGCGGTATACCTTCTGATAATGTTTTTATTTTAGATAATGGTGATGTATTAGGATTAAGTTCTGAAAAAGCTGAGTTGATTGGAAAAATACCTTACGATGATATTTATATTGATGATTCTGGTTTAGAAAATTTGAGTAATTCTATAATTAAAGAAAGAAAAATTTTAAATGAAGAAGGTTTATTATCTATTATTGTTAGTATGGATTGGAAGAATAAAAGAATTATTAATCATCCGATGGTTGTATCTCGAGGATTTATTTATATGAAAGGCAGTGGTGATTTTATTCAAAAAATATCTAATGATATTAAACATATGATTCAAAAATTATTATCTTCTGAAACGGTCAATGAAAATTATTTAATAAAAGCTATTATTAATTTTATTACTCCGCGTATTTATGAAACTACTTTGCGTAATCCTTTAATTTTACCTATTATTGTGCCTATTTAAAATTTTTTAGTTTGGAAAGGATTTGTGAATTTTATGAATTTCACTAAATTATTTGATAATAATATATACAATAATTATTCTATTAATAATTTAATTTGTATAGTAAATGTAAGATATAATAAAGATAAAAACTCAACAATTTCGAAAGAATGGTATACTGTTTATCCAAAAATACTTATCAATTCGGATGTAAAAATGTTTTCGGAATTAATTTTATTTTTTGAACATATTGATAATGATAATCCTGAATTTTTTTTACAACCGGGTCAAAAAATAAAAATTATAAATGGGCATTTATTTTTTAATAAAGATATATCTACAGAAAAAGGTATTTTGTTGATTGAGAAATTTATTCATGTAAGCGAGTAATTGATCGAGATATTAAAACACTTAAATTTCTATTTTTAAAATAATAATACAAAGAAACAAAGGAGATCTTTTAATGCCGGAATTGCCAGAAGTCGAAGTTATTGTAAGAGCTTTAAATAAACAAATTATAAATCGCTAGGGCGCAAAAGATGCTCATAATTCCGCTATTTAACGCATAGCCTAGAGTTGATCATTCTCTAGAGGTCACGTAAACACTGCAAAGTGGGCTTGATCAACTAGTTCGAAAGAAGAGTTGATAACAGCAAAAGCACGAAAGCGAGATGAGACGAAATATCTAGTCAACAAGTCGACGCCAGACCAGAAGTTAAGGAAAAGGTGAAAGTCCCTA
>NZ_JAOSIM010000021.1 GCF_030586805.1 Candidatus Phytoplasma fabacearum | reverse complement strand
AAAGAGAGTGAATTATGGAAAGCCGGATGCTGGGAAACTTGCTTGTCCGGTTTGGACGGGGGCTGATTGTAAATAAAACAGCAAGAACGAATTGCTGAATAAAACGCAATTAATCTATCCGTATTTTGAAAAGAGATTCTTTTTTTGCTGGCGTTAGTTATGGTTATATCGATTCAGATCGTTTAATTCGTATTATGGAAATTACTAATGCTTATCAAGTTCCACAAACTTCTGATTTTCCTGCAGAAGAATTGGTAATTATTTTTCGCAATAGTGGTCTTTCTAGTATTGAAAATTATTTAATGAGTCGTTATTACATGTATAGACAAGTTTATTGTCATTCTAAAATTGTATTGTTTGCTATCATTTTAGAACAAATTTTTATGAGAATTAAATTTTTAATTAAAAATAATTATCAATTTGAATTGGATATTAATTTGTTAAAAAATTTTTTTTCTAACAAAGAATCTTTAGAATTATATTCTCAGATTGATGATTTTTATATTAATAGTTTGATTATTTCCTTTCAAAATAGTCAAGATTTAATTTTGTCTAATCTTTGTCAAGATTTTTTACATCGTCGTATTTTATTTTGGAAATGTATTCCAAATATTTCTAAAAATTATGAATTTATTCAAAAAATTAAACATCAATATAAAGATAATTATGTTTATTATACTTATTATTATGACGATTATATCTTAAGAGATACTTATCGCGAAAATTTTGATAATATTGGTGAACAAATTTTTATAGGTTTTGATGATAGTTCGGATAACATTATAAAACCTTTAAGTCTTAAATCTGTTATCATTAATAACATAATGTTTCAAAACTCTTATAAAGATATTCGTAATTTTTTTTATTATCGTGATCTTCAATGATTAAAAATGAAAAACATATTTTTAAAAAACAATATGGTCAAAATTTTTTGAATAATTTTAAAATATTAAATTTAATTGTAGAATCTGCTGATTTATTTAATAAAAATGTAGTAGAAATTGGCCCTGGAAAAGGCGCTTTAACAAAATTATTAGTTTTAAGAGCTAAAAAAATTTTAGCTTATGAAATTGATTTTACTTTAAAACATTTTTTATTATTTCCTGGATATAACAATATTCACATTATTTATGATAATTTTTTAAAACGCGATTTAGACAAAGATTTTAAACAATATTTTGATATTGAACAAGAAGAAGTAGTTTTAGTAGGAAATTTACCTTATCATATTGTTTCAATGGTTTTATTTAAAATTTTTAGTATATCACGTATCAAAAGTTTTACTATAATGTTACAAAAAGAATTAGCATTGAGAATAATTTCTCATCCATTTGTTAAAAATTATAATTTTTTAAGTGTTATCTGTCAATCATTGGCTATTATTGATGTTATTAAGGTAGTTAAGAAAACTTATTTTTATCCTCAACCTAAAGTAGATGGAATGGTTTTGAAATTTACTAAAAAAGAATTTTCATTAATAGAAAAAAATTTTTTATATGATATTTTTTTTAAATTTGTAAAAACTGCTTTTAAACAAAAAAGAAAAAAATTAATTAATAATTTAAAAGATTATTTAAATATTTCTAAATCTGAACTTATTAGTTTTTTTATTAAATATCGAATACCTTTAAATATTAGAGCAGAAGAGATAAATGTTTTAGAATTTCAGAAAATAGCTAAATTATTTTGGAGTTATTTTAAGCGGTAATAATCAAGAAAATTATTGTTTTTTGGTAATGTATTAGTTTATTTAATTGTAATATTGTGCATAAATTGTGATAAAATAATCCCATAAAAGATTGTGTAAATTAAAAAAGGGGTACAATTTTTTACAGTAATTAAGTTTATTAAAAAAAGTTAATGTTGAAAAATTTTTAAAAAATAATAGGATGGTATGTAATGAAAATTACTGGTGTTAGAATAAAACTTAATGATAAAGAGCATCCACGATTAAAAGCTGTTTCGAGTGTTTTTATAGATGATTGTTTTGTAATTCATGGTGTTAGAATTATTCGTGGTAATAAAGGTTATTTTATTGCTATGCCTAGTTCAAGGTTGAGTACGGGAATTTTTAAAGATATAGCTCATCCCACTAATACTCATACTCGAAATATGTTGAATGAAAGAGTTTTGGAAGAATTTTATGCAAAAACTTCTTCGAACAATGCTGATTTAATTGATTCAGAACAAGTAAACTTAAAGTCAGAAAATCCAAATAATAATAATGAAGAAAATACTAAAAATAATGATTCTAATAACGAAGAAATTTATAATTGTGATTGATTTTGATTAATTTTTGTATATTAGATAATTTATTTTTCTATTAAAAAATTTTCTAAAGAAATATTTATTTTAATGATTTTTTGATTTAAACATTGGAAAAATATATAAATTATTTTTAAGTTTATATATTTTTCTTCTCATTTTATAAGGGTTAATGGTATTTATATTTTGAAACAAAATTCTAGTATTCATAATTCTGATCAAAATGTCCAAAAGCATTTTGATTCAGGTTATAAAAATAATTCTAAATATTTTTTTCTTTTTGTTTTGGGTTTGTTTTTATATTTATTCTGTTTTGTTCCGGTAGTAGTATTTAAAGTGTTTAATTTAAATGATCATAAATTTTTGCTATTTAAACAAATTATTACTTTGTTAATTTTGGTTTGTACAGGTTATCATGTTATTGTCGAAGGTTTATTAGATACTTATTATGATACTAAGAAAAATCGTAAATTTACACCAAATATACATATTTTAATGTTATTAGGAGCTTTAGGAGCTGTTTTTTTACATAACTTTAATGAAGCTATTTTATTAATTATTATTTTTGCAACTTCGAATTTTTTAGAGGAATACATAGAAAATAGAAGTCATAAAGAAATTAGAAATCTTTTAAAAATGGCGCCCACACAAGCTCGTTTAATAGATGTTAATGGTAATTTTACTTTAATAGAAGTAGAGAAATTAAATATTGGAGATAAAGTTATTGTTTTGAGCGGTGATCAAATTCCTTCTGATGGTATAGTAGTTTCCGGTAATTCTTGTGTTGATGAATCTAATATTACTGGGGAAAGTATACCTGTTGATAAAAAAAAAGGAGATAAAGTTTATGGTAGCAATATCAACCTTAATAATACTTTAATTATTAAGATTACTGCCAATGCTGATCAAAATTTATTTGCTCGAATTATTAAATTATCTCATGAATTGAAAAATAATGTTTCTAAAAATGCAACTTTAATTAAACGTTTAGAACCGGTTTATGTAACTGGCGTGTTGTTAATATCTTTTTTGATTTTATTTTGTTTTCAAATAATTAATTTTATTAAAGGTTTTGAATATTATTTGTTTAATCAAATTTTTGAAAAAATTATAGTGTTTTTAACTGTTGCTTCTCCTTGTGCTTTGGTTGTTGCTGATATTCCAGCTACTTTGTCTGCTATTTCTTATTTAGCTAAACAAAGAATTTTATTAAAAAACGGCAATGCTTTGAGTTTTTTAGCTAATATTAAAGCTATTGTTTTTGATAAAACCGGAACTTTAACAGTTGGTAAACCTATAGTGAAAGAATTTTTATTTGATAGTTCTTTGGATGAAGATATTAAAAGTAAATTTTTAGCTATTTTTTACCATATGGAACAAAAATCTAATCATCCTTTAGCTAGATCAATTACAAAATATTTAAAAAGTTTTTTTGTTACTGAAGATAAATTAAATAATAAATATTCGGATATAGAAGTAAGTAATTTGATTGGAATAGGTGTTGAGTCTTTTTATCGAGGTAAATATTATAGAGTTGCTAAATATAGCGATTTAAATAGCCATTTATCAGATAATAAAATTTCTATATCTCCGATATTAGAAGATAAAATACATTTATTTTTAAATGATGGTTATACTGTACTTTATTTTAGTTGTGATAATACTGTTTTAATGGTTATGGCAATTTTTGATGTTTTGCGCCCAGAATGCTCGAAAATAATAAAATATTTTCAAAATAATAATATTAAAACAGCGGTTTTAACCGGAGACAATTATAAAACAGCTCAAAATGTAGCAAGTTGTTTAAATATAGATTATGTTTTTGCAGAATGTTTGCCAGAAGATAAATTATTAAAAATAAAGGAATTAAAAAAACGTTATGAAGGCGTAGCTATGGTAGGAGATGGTGTTAATGATGCTCTTGCTTTGGCTCATGCTGATGTAGGGATTGCTTTACAAGAAGGCGTTGATGCAATCGCAGATATTTCAGATATTGTTTTGATGAAAAATAATTTAATTAAAATTATTCAGGCTCATAAAGTAGCTGTTAGATTGAATAATATAGTTTGTCAAAATATGATTTTTGCGATTAGTGTTATTATTATTTTAACTATTAGTAATTTTTTTACTAGTTTGTTTTTGCCATTTGCGGTTTTTTTACATGAAATTAGTACTATTTTAGTTTTGCTAAATGGCTTGAGAATGTTAAAAAATTAATTTTTTCAAATTAATTAAATAAAATTTTTTTATTCTTGTTTTTTTCAATGATTTAAATTAATATTAGTTTTATAGACTTCCTAAATAGCAATTTATTTTTCTAATTAATAGCTCTGATAAAAAAATGTTGAAATGCTAAGAATAGCTTATTAAATGAAATAATAATAGGAGATTAAAACATTTTTGAAAGTAGATTTTGGTGACAGAAGTTAGTTATTCAAAAAGATATCTTCGCGTCAAATTATTTTCAGAATAAGCCTAAAAATTTCCCTAATAATAAAAAGAAGATATAAAATCATACCTTTTTTAAAAAAAATAATGTCACCAAACAGTTCGGAGATTATCAATATGTAATGTTTGATGTTTTATTTTAATCTTAGAAACCGAAGTTGATATTTAACTTTGATAATCTTAAAGGAGCAAAGCCTAAAAAAGTTTTTAGATTTTTCCAAGAATAAATCGATTTTTTTATTAATTGGAAGAGCAAAACTTAATTTTAAATAATTAAAGATTAATAATTTTAAAATTACCAGAGGAGTCAATAATTTATTTAAATGATAAATTAATAGTAATCTGGATTGCTTATCTATAGAAAGTTTGTGTTTTTGTTTAGAGGGGGGGGTTTTGTAATAGATAATTTAAGAACTAATCCTGTTATCGAAACACAAACAATTTATTTTTATTATGAAAGAAGAAAAATTATTGCATGTTAAATATTGAAGATATTAAAAAGATTTTTAATTTATCTTTAGGCGAAGGAATTGATTTTGTAGAATTTTTTTTCGAAGATACTGTTTCTAATTTATGGAAAGTTATTGATCAAAATATAGTTAGTTCTTTAGAGAATCATATTTATGGCGTGGGTATTCGATTATTAAGTAATAATAAAGAAATTTATTTATATACTAATAAAATAGTTTATCAACATATTGTAGATTTAATTTTAAAATATAAACCTTTATTAAAAAAGAAAAATAAAAATTTTCCAAAAAATTTTAATTTTGAATTAAATAATATATTGCAAAAGCCTTTTGATGATATCGATTGGCAACAAAAAATTAATAAAATGTTATATTGTTCTCGTATTATTCATCAGACAGACTCTAAAATAATCAAAAGTTTAGTTAATTTAGAGGATAAATGTCAAAAAGTTTGGATAATTAATAGTCAAGGTATTTCTCGTTATGATAATCGTTATTATGTTAATTTAAGTTTAACTTCTGTAGCTCAAAGTGAATCTAATATTCAAGAATTTAGTAGAAGTTTTGGTAAGGGAACTACTGGAATTTTTTTAAATTATTTAGATTTGAAAGGAATATCTCAACAAGTAGCTAAACAATCTGTTGAGATGTTATTAGCGAAAGAAATTAAAGCTCAAATGATGACTGTTGTGATTAATAATGGTTCAGGTGGAGTTATTTTTCATGAAGCATGCGGGCATTCTTTAGAGGCAACATCAATTGCCAGAGGATTATCGCCTTTTTGTAATAAAATTGGCCATAAAATAGCTTCTTCTCTTGTTACTGCTTTTGATAATGGTAGTATACGTGAATCTTGGGGGTCAACTAAAATTGATGATGAAGGTAATGTAACACAAAAAAATCTTTTAATTAGCAATGGTATTTTGAAATCTTATTTAGTAGATATGCGTAATGGTTATAAATTAAATATGCCATCTACAGGTTCTAGTCGAAGAGAATCTTATAAGTATTCTCCTACTTCGCGTATGAATTCTACTTATATTGCTGCAGGAAATCATGATCCTGAACAAATTATTCGAGAAACTAATTATGGTTTTTATGCCAAATATTTGGGAGGCGGAACTGTTGATCCAAACACAGGAGAATTTAATTTTATGGTTAATGTTGGTTATTTAATTCAAAACGGTAGACTTACAACGCCTATTAAAGGTATTATGTTAATTGGCAAAGGGCAAGATATTTTATTGAAAATTGATCGTGTTGGTAAAGATGTTCAATTAGCACAAGGTTATTGTGGTTCTATTTCAGGAGATATTCCTGTAGATTTAGGACAACCAACTATCCGTATAACAGAAATGTTTGTTAGTGGTAGCTGATAAAAGGTGAAGATATGATTAATTATCAAAAATGGTTTCAACAAAGTAAATTACAAGGTTTAGATGGATTAGAAATTACAATATATGAACAAAAAAAATTTAATATTAATTTAGAAGACGGACATATAGAACAATTTACAGCTAATCATTTAACTAGTTATCTTATTTGTGGTTTACTTAAAAATAAAAAAAATTCTATTTATTTAGAAAAGATTGATGGTTTAGATAATGATGTTTTAATAGAGAAAGTTTTAACTCGTTTAAAACAAAAAATAGAGATTTTGAATTTTAATGAACAAGATTTTTTGTTTTCAGGATCTTCAAAATATAACGCTATTATAAAAGATAATTTTAATTTTGAGTTGATACCTTATGATCATAAAATTAAATTATTGAAAGAATTCTATCAGCAATTATTATTTAGTAAGTATTTTACTAAAAAATGTAATTTGTTGTATAGTGAAATTTTTTGGTGTCAAAAAATAGTTAATTCTTTGGGATTACAATTGCAACAATCTAATAGTTATGCTTTATTAGAGGCTAATTGTATTTTTGGTAATAATCAAATTCAAGAAGAAGTTGATAAATCTTTTCCTGTTAAAAAATTTCAAGATTTCCAACTTCCTATTTATATTAAAAATATATTAGAATTGGGAGAAACTAAAATTGGTGCTAAAACTTTACCATCTAAACTTTATCATGTAGTTTTTTCAAATGAAGTTTTTGCAGAATTACTGTCAAACTTTCAAAATGTTTTTAGTGCTTTATATGTTTACCGTAATTTAAGTAAATATCAATATAGTAAAGATAAATTAGTCGCTAATTCTAAAGTGACTATTATAGATGATCCTTTCATTTCTAAAGCTTTTTTTAATCCGATTTTTGATGATGAAGGAGTCGCTTGTCAAACCAAACATATTATTAACCAAGGGATTTTAAATAATTTTATTCATAATTTACAAACTGCTAAAATTTTTAATGTATTACCACAAGGTAATAGTTTTAACGGGGGCGCCAAAGAGGCATAAATTTCTTGCTATCTAACCAATAGCCAGGGCCGATAAACCCTGAAAGGATATGGTCGGTCAGTCAAACGAAAGAATGTCGGATTATAGCAGACCATAAAAGCGGATTGCGACAAAAGCAAATTAG
>NZ_JAOSIM010000020.1:4696-7776 GCF_030586805.1 Candidatus Phytoplasma fabacearum | reverse complement strand
CGTCATAGAACTTATATGATCGGAATTAACAACTAATCAGTGGTGACACAACGTTAGTCCTCAGAAGAGGATAAATTATGGCAAGCCGGATGCTTGGAAACTTGCTTGTCCGGTTTAGATGGGGGCTGTTTGTAATAAATAACTGTAACTGAATGACAAATAATTGTTATTGAAACGCAAATAATCTATCCATATTTATTAGGATATAGTGGGATGCAACCTACTTATTTGATTGAAGAATTTGTATTTTTAAAACCTTTTTTATATCTGTCGAAAGACAAAATTATTAATTATGCTAATCAGAAAAAAATTTCTTTTTTAGAAGATGAAACTAATCAAAATGATTATTATGCTAGAAATAGAATTCGTAAATTTGTAATTCCTTATTTACAAAAAGAACATAATTTTTTAAAAAATATTTATAAATTTCATATTCAAATAACAGAAATTTATCAATTAGTAAAAGAGCAAACAAATTTATTTTTAAAATATCATTTTAATCAACAATATTATTGTTTAGAGGTTTTTTGTAAATTGAATATAGTTATCCAAAAAAATATTATTTTATCTTTGTTAGATGATAAAAAAATAAATAAAAATTTTGTTTTAATTAATAATATTATTAAATTATTAAATAATAATAATAAACCTTATTGTCAAGTTAAATTAAACAATCAATGGCAAATATCTAAAAAATATTATAAATGGCAATTGATTCCTTTAGTTAGGGTAGTAAATAATATTAATAAACTAAAACCTATTTTGTATGTACATCATGATCGTAAAAAATATCCCAAATATATGACACAGAAAGAAATTTTTTATAATAACGGAAAAGTAATATTCCCTTTAATTATAAGAACAAGACTACCAGGAGATATATTAGAATTCCAATTTGGAAAACAAAAATTAAAAAAATTTTTAATTAATTGTAAAATTCCTATTACACAAAGAAAAAAATTATTATTAATAGTAGATCAAACACAAAAAATTATTTGGATTCCTTATTTATATCATAATGAAACTTTAGGAGATGGAAAAATTATAACTATTGCTATTGATAACATCCAAAAAGTGTAAATAACTTGTGATTTTTTTAATTAATAGTTCCTATATAAATAATAATAAATACTAAAAAGATAAAAAAGTTCTTTATTAAAGAAAATAATGAATAATTAAAGTGGTTATTGTTATTAAAAAAGAAAGTTGCGAAAAATTTATTTAGTCAAAAATATTTAGCCACCACAAATTATCTCAAATAAAAGCCATAGATTATCTAATAAATTAATTAGATGTAATTATTTATAAATTATTGAAATTGAATAGTCTATAGTTTAAATAGAAATAAAAGTTAATATTCAGAGTAACCAGGATATAAGTCTAAAATCTAGTTATTTAAGTAGTCAGAGGAATAAAACTTAATTTGGAATAATTAAGTAAAATCCTCACTCCACCCTAAAAGTATTACAATTAATAATCTGTTAATTATGTTTAAGATCAACTTTCTTAGTTGATCTTTTTTGTTTTTTTTTAAAATAAATAAAAAAAGAGTATGAAATGAAAAGCTTTATTTTTACTTTTTTTCAAAAATAAAAAAATATGTGAGTACGTTCTCAATTAATTGAACTTTTATTATTTATTGGTTCATAAAACAGTTGCAAAAATTTAAATATTATCCTCGCGTTTTAAATAATAAAGATTTATTCCAAGAAGGATTATTGAGTTTAATTATAGTTCTCGATTATTAATTCTATCATGACGTTATTAAACACGTCAAGCACATGATTTCAAGTAATTGATTATATCATTAAATCGATATTAAAGGTTAATAATTGTTATTGGGGTTTTTTTCAGAGGAAGATAACAACCTTATTATTATTAAATGTTTATTTATGATATATTGATAATAAAATAAAAAAACTCCCTTAAAAAATGAAAATCAGAAAAAAAATTTAATCCGAACATGATTATCAATTTTCATTTTATTTTAGGTCGAGCCACACTAATCTCCAGGATTAAGAGTAGAAAGATTGGAAGTTTACTTATTTATCAATAATTAAGTCGAAAAATTCATCATACAAAAACACTTTCTACGATGTAAAATTTCGAATTACGGAGCGGGAGATAAAACCATGTTATTATAAAAAAATTGTTATCATCAAAGAACCAATTAACAAATCTATGATATTAGATAATTTTAGAAACACAGAATAAAAAGAATAAACAACTGACCAATGGTGACACAAATTTAGTCTTCGAAAGAAGGAAAATTATAGCAAATCAAATGCTTGAAAATTTGCTTATCCGGTTTAGATAGGTAGGGGGGGTAGGATTGTTGGTAATAAATATTAGAAAGACAAATTCTGAGAATTGAAAAACAAACAATCATAATCATTTGTATAAATAAAATTAGGAATATATAAATAAAAAAATATCAGCATATTATAATTAAATTAAATAACCTAAAAATAGTTATATTCATAAATTTAATTAAAAAGATAAACTTTTAATCCAAATAAATTATTGATTTTATAATTGTGTAATTATTATGTTTAAATTATGATTTAAAGTTATTTATTAATAATAAGTAAAATAAAATATTTATCATACATAAAATGATTAATAAATAAATTTGACTATATTTTTTAAATACAAATATCCATTTTTGAACATTAATAGAATAAATTTTTGTTAAATATTTGTGAGCTAATTTTATTAATTTTTGAGATAAACTTAATTGTTGTTTTTGAATTATTTTATTTTTTTGTTGATATGGTAAAAATTCTATAGTCTCTTTATTATTTATTTTTTTTGATAAAATATTATCTTTTTGAACAATATGATTATTTTTATTTTTTTCTTTTATTAATTGATTTTGATAATTTAAATTAATTATGTTTTGCGTTGATTTTTCTTGTATTTCATATTTCTCTTCAGTTAATGTTGCGTGGATCGGATCAAAGCTTGTGATTTTTTCTTTAACCCTATTAATACTTTCATCTTTTCTTTGATCAGTTTGATCTTTTCTTTGATCATTTTTGTCATGTCTTTTATCATTTTCAGTTAATGTTGCGAATCTT
>NZ_JAOSIM010000020.1:0-4596 GCF_030586805.1 Candidatus Phytoplasma fabacearum | reverse complement strand
TGATTGAAATCAAGAATACTTTCATCGTGTTTTTCAGTAGTTGCAGTTAATGTTTGTAATCTTTGATCAAAAGTCATAATATCTGTATCATGTTTTTGATCATTTTGGTCGTGTTTTTCATCGTTTTCATCGTGTCTTTTATCATTATCAGTTAATTTTGTGAATTTTTTATCAAAATTAAGAATACTTTTATCGTGTTTTTCAGTAGTTGAAGTTAATTTTTTTAATATTCGAACAGAATCCAGAATATCTGCATCGTGTTTTCTATCGTTTTCTTCCTGTTTTTCATTGTTTTTGTCATGTCTTTCATCATTATCGTTATGTATTTGATCATTTTTGTCATGTCTTTTATCATTTTCAGTTAATGTTGCGAATCTTTGATTGAAATCAAGAATACTTTCATCGTGTTTTTCAGTAGTTGCAGTTAATGTTTGTAATCTTTGATCAAAAGTCATAATATCTGTATCATGTTTTTGATCATTTTGGTCGTGTTTTTCATCGTTTTTAGTTAATTCTTGTATTTGAGCTTTTAAATCATTAATTTTTTTATCATAAGTAATAAAATAATTTTTTAACTTATTTTGAAAATCATTTTGTAATTCTTCTTTTTTATCTTCTAAATTTTTTATAGTCGCAGGTATATATTTCATTTGTTCTTTTAAATTAATAATTTCATTTTGAGCATCTTCTATTTGAAGTCTTAGAAATGAAGTCAATAATGGACTATTTATTATTTTATTTATCATACCCATTTTATTTGACGACCACGTTAGAAAATTATTTGATTTTGTATTTAACATTATATTTATTATATTTTTTAAGTAAGAACTATATAAATTTAAAATATTTTTTTTCTTTTTATATTCTAATAATAATATTTTCTGGAAATGTTCTAAAATTTTTTCTTCTGAAGTCGGTATATTTAAAGATGTAAACAAAGAATTGTTTATATAATCTTCTTCATTTTCAATATAGAATTTTTCTTCAGGTTTTAAAATAGATAATTCTATTTCTGTTCGTATTTGATCATATAGTTTCGCTAATTGATTTTTTTCTTTAAATTGATTTTTTATTTTTTCTTTTAAAATTAACAAATTCTGTGGATATATCAATGTTGAATCTATTGCTATCAAATTGTTTTCAAATTCTTTTTCATCTTTCATTCGATTTTCTATTATATTAGAATAATTGAAATTAGCTTGTAATTTTTTAAGTTGTTCTTTTAATTCAATAATTTCCTTTTCTTTATCTTCTAAAATAAATTTTAATAATATTGAATAAAAAGGATATTTTATATTTTGGATTTGTGGATTTTTGTATAATTCATTGATTTGATATATATTAGAATTTCTCATTTTATTGTGAATTAATTTATAATTTATAAAAAATTCATATTTTTCATATAATTGTTTTTTTATCCTATATTCTCTTAATAATATAGAATTAAGTTCTTCGATTACATCATCTTTTAAGGTTATTTGGGGATCAATCTTGATTAATTCTTTTATAAATTTTTTTTCATCTTGGATTGGCGGATAATCGTTTGATATTGTAAAATTAATGTCTAAGTCTTTTTTGGCTAATTCAAAAGCTTTTGCTATTTTATTTCTTTTTAAAAATTGATTAACTATTCTTTCCTTTAAGATTACAATAATTTCGTCAGATGAAACAATATTATTATCTATAAAAATTAATTTTTGTTCTTGATTTGACAAATTTATATTATTTCTATTTAAATTTGCAACTTTATTTATTTGTTTATTAGAAAATACTTTGGATTTTTTGATCTTATTATTAAGATTAAATAATGTTATGAAAAAAATATTTAATACTAATAAAAAAAACATAAAAATTTTCATTAATAACTTAATAATTTTATGTTTTGTAGATTTTTCAAACATAATAATCAAACCTTTTCCGTTAATTTATCTTATAATTTTTTTATTAATTATTTTTAATTAAAATATTTTTCAAATTATTAAAAAAACTAAATAAAAAAAATAATAAATATATTTACATATGATAAAAATAATTTTTTATTACATTAACTAAAAATATTTTTAATATAATTATTAAGTTTGAAATTAATTTACTAAATTAAATTTTTTTAAAAATATTTATCTATTATAAATTACAATTTTAAATAAAAAAATATTTAAATAAATAATTATAAATTAACAAATATTTTAAAAATGATTAAATTTTTTAAAATAATAGACCATGTAAACTAAGAAATAAAAAAATAAAAAATATCTAAATAATTGGATAATTTTTCATTTATCTATTGATAATTTATTAAAACCCGATTTAAATTAAAATTTAATTAAAATAAAAATATAATTATAAATAGTATATTGAATTTATAAATACTAAATTAATTTTTAATTTAATAACATGTAGATTAATTTTACCAAATATTAATATTTGCGTCAATATTAAAAAAAATAATAATAATTTCAAGTAATTCTATTTATTTAGTAAAAATTAAAATACAATATAAAAAAAATCATGTATAAATTTCTTTTAATTAATATTTTAGATAGTATAATATTTAAATAATTGAAAACAAATTAAAATAAAGTTTTTATTATAAAATTATTTCTTTTCGAAATAAATTAAAAAATATTTTTTTAATATTTGTTAAAAAATCAACTTTTTTAGTTAGTCCGGATTATTAACAGATTTAATTATAATATTTAATATTTTAAGGTATAATTTAAAAATATATTAATATCTGAAACCTAATTTTTTTACCAGAAATATTTTTTATTATTACCGTGCTAATCAACTGTTTTTAAAGATTTTAAATTTTATTTATTCTTACCTATTGATCTGGTGCCGAATTATTAACTAGAGATATTTTATTTAATTGAGATTGCGTGTGTTCATTGTTATTTGAATTATTCTTTTTCAATATAATTTCGGTCATACTTTATGATTAGAAAAAAAGTTATTATTGAGGGAATGTGATTATTTAAGTTTTTTTAACTTTTAAATTCTCATATAAATTTCATTTTAATTAGTTTTTATCGAATTTTAATCAATAATATTTTTATTAATATAATATAAATCTTATTTTGATCTTCTTTATCTCCGTAAAAATACTAATTTATCTGCTGTTATAATATTTTTTTTCAATTAAACGAGGGTATTTTTGTTTTAAATGTTTAAAAAAACTTCTATTTGTTGTTTAATAAAATTATTATTATTTGATATTAATTCCTATCCATTGTTTACAAGAGCCATTAATGACATTCGAATCAATATAGCAAAAGCATTTTGTTTTATATTATTTAATAATCGAAAATTTTTATTTATTTCTTGATCACTAATTTCATAATTTATAATTTCTTTATTTTTGGTATTGAAACTGGTCGCCATAATAGAATGATTATTAATATTAATTAATAAAATTAATACACAAATTTTTATAATTGTAATTGAATTATTGCATTTAAATATTAATTCTTAAACTCCTTTTATTTTATTATATTCCTCAACTAAGGAACAGTTATATAGGAAGTAGTTATATAAAAAACTAATTTTTATATTGTATTATATCATTCGGATAAATTTTTCTAATTTTTTTCAGAAAGGTTGGTAAATTTTTGAGTTTGCTTAATTAAATTTTTATATTTATTTTTTAATAATTTTAATTTCGATTTGAATTTAAATAGATTAGATTTAATATTTATTTATTATATTTATTTTACAATTTAATATCAGTAATTTTAAATTTAGGTTTAGAAATTTCCGTGAAACTTTTTTGAATTTTGGGGTTTTTTGGTATTTCTGTTTGTAATATTTTATGAGATAATGATTTTTATGTAAACTATTATAATCTTGATTAATAACAATATAGAGGGGGGCGTAAAAGATGCCTAAATTTCCTACTATCTAACCAATATCCAGGGCCAAAACTTTGCTTTATTACCAATTTATTTATTAGAATAAGAACAAGAAGAAATCAATAAATTTAAAAAGAGTTGGAGGGGGGATTGAGTTTAGGTTATTTAAATTAAGAAAAAGGTGTAATCAGCGAAAAACAAAAAGAATATGATGAATACCAATCTGAATTAAATATTATTCCGCCTCAAATAACATCTTTTGAACAATAAAAATTATTATTAGAAAAACAAAGGGACGAAAAAGAAAACAATATTAAAAATCTTAGATTAAAAGCGGAAATCGAAAAAATCCAAAAAGAAATACTTGAAATAATTATTAAAATTAAAGATATTAATATTCAAATTGGTAAATTAGAAAATAAACACAAAAATACCAAGAAATGTTATCTGATGTCGAAAATTACAAAAGAATATTAAAAGAAAGATATGAAAATAAACCGAAACAATATAAAGATTTAATTCTTTCTGATTTAAACAAACTATACGACGTCGTATAAAAATAAACAACAAAAAATTATTTTTTATTAAATTAAGACCCTTTTAAGGATTTTTTTAGAAAATAAAACCAACCAACTGGTTAAAAAAAATAGACGCCGACTACAAAGATTACGAAAAGAAAATAGCTGATTATAAGAACCGTCAAACCGAAGATAATTTCAAAAAATATGCTCAATTCTATCAACCGATT